>JBGCFX010000263.1:0-6115 GCA_045110395.1 Polaribacter sp. | reverse complement strand
AAAAAGTTGTGATTGCAGATAATTGTGCAGAAATGGCAAATCAGATTTTTAATAACTCACAAGATTATTCAGGAAGTACCTTGTTTTTAGGAGCTTTCTTTTTTACGTTTCAAATTTATGGAGATTTTTCTGGGTATTCTGATATAGCAATTGGTACTGCAAAATTATTTGGATTTGATTTAAAGAAAAATTTTGCATTTCCTTATTTTTCTAGAGACATTGCAGAATTTTGGAGACGTTGGCATATTTCTTTATCTACTTGGTTTAGAGACTATTTATATATCCCTTTAGGGGGTAGTAAAGGAAGTGTTTTTAGAAAAATAAGAAACATTTTTATAATTTTTATTGTTAGCGGATTTTGGCATGGAGCAAATTGGACATTTATTTTTTGGGGATTTTTAAATGCACTTTATTTTTTACCATTAATGTTCTTAAAGTTAAACAGAAAAAATATTGATATAGTTGCTGAAAAAAGTTTTTACCCATCTATAAGAGACTTTTTTAGCATTTTAATTACATTCATTTTAACCGTTTTTGCTTGGATATTTTTTAGAGCAGAAAGCTTGGCACATGGATTTCAAATTGTATCTGAAATTTTCTCTACTTCAATATTTACTTTCCCTGAGTTTACATCTAAATTTTTATATTTAATTCTATTTTTAGTAGGTATTGAATGGTTAAATAAAGAAAAAGAATATCCTTTAAAATTTGAAGTTTATCAATCTAAATTGAAAAAAATAGTTGATTATATATTGATTTCTATATTAATTTGGGCAATTATTATATGGAATTCTAATAAAGAAGTTGAATTTATATACTTTCAATTTTAAGTTATGAAAAAAAGAAATTTTTTAGTTTTTTTGATACTATTTTTGCTAGTTGGAGAAATTCTAGTGAGAATTGATAAGTCTTTTGATGTATTAAATGAAAAGTCTAAAATTGCCATTAAACTACAGCAATCTACTCTAAAACAGAAGATTGATGATGGGGTTTTCGTTCCTAATGAAAATCAATATAGAGTTTTGGTTTTAGGAGATTCTTATTTTTTTGGTGCAGGTATTAATCCAGAATTTAAAGTTTCTAACA
Organism: Polaribacter sp.; assembly: GCA_045110395.1. Taxonomy (GTDB): domain Bacteria; phylum Bacteroidota; class Bacteroidia; order Flavobacteriales; family Flavobacteriaceae; genus Polaribacter. Next base: position 5,029 of record JBGCFX010000263.1, on the reverse strand, counting down.
ATCTTAAAAAACTACTACAAGAAAAGTTAAAAACGAATAAAGAAATATTGATTTTAGATGCTTCTAGACCAAGTAATAACACATTAGATAACTACAATTTATTTAAATATTATCAACAGAAATTTAAACCAAATACTATTGTTTTAGGGTATAATTTTAATGATATTTTAGGAGATTTAAATATAAAAAAAACAGAATATTATAACGTAGATAAAAAAACTAAAACAGCATCTAAAGTAGCTTCTAAGAATAACTTAATAACAGAAAAAAAAGATAACTATTTAAAATCATTTTCAAAAAAACTATACAATACAAGTGAATTATTGAGGTTTTTGTCAAAAAAAACACAGAAAGAATTAAAGTTAAATGGAGTTGTAATACCATTTGGAGAATTTTATTTTTTAACTCAGAAAGCCTATAATTCTAAAAATAATTCTTGGAAACAAACAAAAGAAATTATTTCTAAACTAAATAATGAATGTATTCAAAATAATATTAATTTTATTTTTTATAAACTACCAGAATTTAATTTATTAAATAATAATTCACTGTTTACTAAAGTAGATTCGTCTTTAGAAACCTATTTAAAATCTAAACCAACTATAAAGTATATAAATGGCTTTACAGATTTTAAAAATGAGGGTAATTTTTTAATTTCAAAATATGATGGGCATCCAAATGAGTTGGCTCATAAAATAATATCAGAAAGAATTGTTAAAGAAATAATTGATAACAAGCTTTTTCTTACTTTTGATAAATGAAAAAGTATTTACTAATCTTAACTTTTACTTTTATTTCAAACTCAATTTGGGCATCATTTATTTATGTACCTATGAGTCATGATAATCAGAAAAACCACTTAAAAGCTTATGGGATTGTATTCTTTTCATTAGAAGCAGGTTTAAAATCGAAATGGTTATTAAATCATGATGGAGGTGCATTTTTAATAGAAAATAATAAAATAGTAGAAAACGAATGTAAAATAAGAGGTGTTTCTTATCAAATAATTTCTGATGCTAAATCTCAATTAATTTTGCAAGAAATTGCTTCACCATCTTCTAATAAAGAAGCTGTAACTCTAGAAAAAGCACCAAAAATAGCAGTCTATTCTCCCAAAGACAAAATGCCTTGGGATGATGCTGTTACTATGGTTTTAACGTATGCAGAAATACCTTTTGACGTTATTTATGACAAAGATGTTTTAGAAGATAAATTACTAATATATGAGTGGTTGCATTTACATCATGAAGATTTTACAGGACAATATGGTCGTTTTTATGGTTCATTTAGATCTGCTCCTTGGTACATAAATGGAAAAAAAAGAGCAGAAAAACTAGCAACAGAATTAGGATATAATAAAGTTTCTCAAGAAAAATTAGCAGTCGCAAAAAAAATAAGAGATTATGTAGTTGGTGGTGGTTTTATGTTTGCAATGTGTTCTGCAACAGATAGTTTTGATATAGCATTGTCTGCAGAAGGTGTAGATATTGCAGAAGCAATGTTTGATGGAGATGCTTCAGAATCTAACTATCAATCTAAAATAAACTATAATAAAACATTTGCTTTTAAAGATTTTCAATTGATAAGAAGCCCAACTACTTATGAGTTTTCTACAATTGATATGACAAGAAAACGTAGAATACCAAAAACATCAGATTATTTTTCTTTAGTAGAATTTTCTGCAAAATGGGACCCAGTACCAACTATGTTAACACAAAACCACACAGTTTTAGTAAAAGGTTTTATGGGGCAAACAACTTCTTTCGATAGAAATACAGTTAAATCTAATGTTTTAGTTTTAGGAGAGAATAAAGTAAATAGAGAAGCAAGATATATTCATGGCACCAAAGGAAAAGGAATGTTTACTTTTTATGGAGGTCATGATCCAGAAGATTACACACATAGAGTTGGAGACCCAAAAACGGAATTAGATTTGCACCCAACTTCTCCAGGTTATCGTTTAATTTTGAATAATGTGTTGTTTCCTGCTGCTAAAAAGAAGAAGCAAAAAACATAATATTTTATTTCTTGGGCGTTTTAACAGGCTTTCACTACTCGCTTTTTTTCTGAAAAAGAAAAAAGAGCTCAAACAGGTTGTTCAATCCCTAACGCACTTACTCAACTTAAAAATCAATCTTTTATCAATTAAACGAAAAACTGTTAATAAAACTTCAATAAATATTATTTAAAAACGATTCATATTCAATCACTTTTGTATTTTTGTGACCAACAAAATAATTACAATGCCAACAACACAACAATTACAAGATTTTACACAACAAGTTCGTAGAGATATTTTAAGAATGGTACACAAAGTAAATTCTGGTCATCCAGGAGGTTCTTTAGGCTGTGCAGAGTTTATTACTTGCTTATATCAAGAAGTAATGGATTATTCTACAGAGTTTTCTATGGATGGTAAAAATGAAGATCTATTTTTCCTTTCTAATGGTCATATTTCTCCAGTTTTTTATAGTGTTTTGGCACATTCTGGTTTTTTTCCAGTAGAAGAATTATCAACTTTTAGATTGATAGATTCTCGTTTACAAGGACACCCAACAACACATGAAGGTTTGCCAGGAGTAAGAATTGCATCTGGTTCTTTAGGTCAAGGAATGTCTGTTGCTTTAGGAGTTGCACAAGCAAAAAAACTAAATGGAGATGATAAATTGGTGTATACTTTACATGGTGATGGAGAATTGCAAGAAGGGCAAAACTGGGAAGCAATTATGTATGCATCAGCAAAAAAAGTAGATAATATTATTTGTACAATCGATTTAAACGAAAAACAAATTGACGGAACAACTGACGATGTTTTAGCTATGGGAAGTTTAAAAGCGAAATTTGAAGCTTTTGACTGGACTGTTTTAGATGTTGAAAAAGGAAATGATATAGAAACTATTCTGTCTGCATTAAAAGAAGCAAAATCTTTAACAGGAAAAGGGAAACCAGTTTGTATTTTATTACATACAGAAATGGGGAATGGAGTAGATTTTATGATGCACACACATGCTTGGCATGGAAAAGCACCAAATGATGCTCAATTAGAGACTGCTTTAGCTCAAAACCCTGTAACATTGGGAGATTATTAATCCCCTTTGTCTTTCAGACATTTCCCCAAAGGGGAAAATTTGTTAAAAATATAATATACAAGAAAGAGTTTTTCAAAATTTTGAAAAGCTCTTTTTTTATACTTTTATTTTGAATAATTCTGTAAGATTACTGCTATCTTTACAACTAATAAATTTTAATCTTTCAATATTACATATGAAAATAGGGATTGTTTGTTACCCAACATTTGGTGGAAGTGGAGTAGTAGCCACAGAATTAGGAATGGCTTTGGCAGATAAAGGCCATGAAGTTCATTTTATTACTTACAACCAGCCAGTTCGTTTAGATTTTTTATCACATAATTTACATTTTCATCAAGTAGTAATCGAAGAATACCCTTTGTTTGAATACCAACCTTATGAATTGGCTTTATCAAGTAAAATGGTAGAAGTTGTTCGTAAATATGAATTAGAAGTTTTGCATGTACATTATGCAATTCCTCATGCGTATGCAGCATTTATGGCAAAACAGATGTTGAAAGAAAAAGGGTTAGATGTAAGAGTTGTAACCACTTTACATGGTACAGATATTACATTAGTTGGTAGTCATCCTACTTATAAAACTGCTGTAGAATTTAGCATTAACAATTCTGATGTAGTTACTTCTGTCTCAAATAATTTAAAGGAAACTACCAATAAATTATTTAATATCACCAAAGATATTAAAGTAATTTATAACTTTATTGATGTAGAAAAATATAATAATGCACACAAAGAAGAATGTAAAAGAATAGCATTGGCAAAACCTCATGAAAGAATTTTTACACACGTAAGTAATTTTAGACCTGTAAAAAGAGTAGAAGATGTTGTGCGTATTTTTAGTGAAGTAAGAAAAGAAATTCCTTCTAAATTATTAATGATTGGTGAAGGCCCAGAGAAAGTAAAAGCTAAAAAATTAGCAAAAGAATTACATATTTCTGACGATGTTTTCTTTTTAGGAAACAGTACAGAAGTGGCAAAAATTTTATGTTACACAGATGTGTTTTTATTACCATCGCAAACAGAAAGTTTTGGTTTGGCAGCTTTAGAAGCGATGGCTGCAGGAACAGCTGTGATTTCTACAAATACAGGTGGTTTGCCAGAAGTAAATATACAAGGAGAAACAGGTTATTTAAGTAATTTGGGTGATGTTGCTGATATGGCAAAAAACGCAATTTCAATCGTAAAAGATGATGCAACATTAGAGCGTTTTAAACAAAATGCGAAAAAGCATACCCAAAGATTTTCTTTAGAAAATATTTTACCAGTTTATGAAGAAATTTATAAGTCTTGCTATAAAACTAAAGTTTAGTCCATTGATTTAAAGTAAAAAAGCTCAAAATCAACGATTTTGAGCTTTTTTATTTCTTCCAACTCCGTTCTTTTATTTCCCAAAAAGACCACCTAATAAACCACCAAGTCCACCTTTTTTCTCACTTCCTCCTAAAACCATTCCAGCAACATCATCAATAATACTTCCATCACCATCAGAATCTAACATCTTTTCAAGAAAAGTTTGTTCTTTAGTAACAGGTCCAGAATTACTAGCACCTCCCAATAATCCACCTAGAAGACCACCTAAACCATTAGAATCACTCACATTTTGTTCTTTCTTTTGTTTTCCTAACATTCCCATTACTAAAGGTGCTGCAACTTTTAAAATATTTGCAACAGAACCAGCGTCTAAACCAGATTTCTGACCAATAACTTGTTCTACTCCTTGTTGTTTTGCACCTAATATATGACCTAAAATACCAGCACCATCTTGTTTAGCAGATTCGTCTACACCTCCACCAAAAAAGCCACCAAGATTGTCTAAAATACTACCATCGTGTTTACCAGATAAAGCACCCATTAAACCTTCTGCTCCTTCAGGAGTTGAAGCATTCCTTTCCATAGCTTTCATTAAAACTGGCAAAGCCATAGTTAAAACACTACCTGTT
>JBGCFX010000262.1:0-20178 GCA_045110395.1 Polaribacter sp. | reverse complement strand
CCACCAAGATTGTCTAAAATACTACCATCGTGTTTACCAGATAAAGCACCCATTAAACCTTCTGCTCCTTCAGGAGTTGAAGCATTCCTTTCCATAGCTTTCATTAAAACTGGCAAAGCCATAGTTAAAACACTACCTGTTTTGTTAGAATCTGTTCCTGTAGAACCTGCTACACCAGAAACTATTTGTTTTCCTAAATCACTATTTAATAAGTCTAAAATACCTGCCATTTTTACGTTTTTAATAATTAATATGTTTGTTTTCTAAAAATATGACACAATATACAAATAAAGTCACCTAAAATTTTAAATATTTTTTTATCTTTCAATTTCAAAATAATTTTAAATAAATTAATGAAGAATTTAGCATTACACTGGAAAATTTTAATAGGAATGGTACTAGGTATCGTTTTTGGTTTTATAATGAATACTGTAGATGGAGGCAAAGGCTTTGTTACTGATTGGATAAAACCATTTGGAACCATCTTTATTAACCTTCTAAAATTAATTGCAGTTCCGTTAATATTAGCATCATTAATTAAAGGAATCTCAGATTTAAAAGATATTTCTAAAATTAAATCAATGGGAATTCGTACAATAAGTATATACATTGGTACAACTGTGGTAGCCATTATTATTGGTTTAAGCATTGTAAATATTGTAAAACCGGGAACAGGAATGTCTAAAGAGACTATTGCTAAAATTGAAACTACTTTTAAAGGCAATGCAGATGTAATGATTGGGAAAGCTAAAATGACACAAGATGCTGGTCCTTTACAAGCTTTGGTTGATATTTTTCCAAGTAATGTATTTTATTCTTTTAGTGATGCCAATGGAAAACCTGCTATGTTACAAATAATATTTTTCGCTTTATTTGTAGGAATTTGTTTGCTTTTAATACCTGAGAAAAAAGCAAAACCATTAACTGATTTCTTTGATTCGTTAAATGAAGTAGTTATGAAAATGGTTGATATTATTATGTTATCTGCACCTTATGCAGTATTTGCTTTAATGGCAAATGTAATCATTGCTTTTGATGACACAACAATATTAATCAAGCTATTAGGGTATGCAGCATGTGTAGTTTTTGGCTTGTTTTTAATGATTTGTTTTTACATGGTTTTAATCAAAGTATTTACTAAAAAATCGCCACTTTGGTTTTTAAAACAATTTAGCCCAGCTCAATTATTAGCTTTTTCAACAAGTTCTAGTGCAGCAACTTTACCAGTAACTATGGAAAGAGTAGAAGAGCATTTAGGAGTAGATAAAGAAGTATCTGGTTTTGTATTACCAGTTGGAGCAACTGTAAATATGGATGGAACCAGTTTGTATCAAGGAATTGCAGCTGTATTTATCATGCAAGTTATTTGGCCTGATGGATTAACTTTTACGAATCAATTAGTAATTGTTGGTACAGCTTTATTAGCCTCTATTGGAAGTGCAGCAGTGCCAAGTGCAGGAATGGTAATGTTAGTAATTGTATTGGAAGCAATTGGGTTTCCTGCAGAATTATTACCAATAGGGTTGGCGCTTATTTTTGCAGTTGATAGACCTTTAGATATGTGTAGAACTGTTGTGAATGTAACAGGAGATGCAACTGTATCTATGTTGGTGGCAAAATCTTTAGGAAAGTTACACGATCCTAAACCAAAAGAATGGGATGATAATTATGATAAAGTGAAATAAGTTTTAGTTCTCAATAGTTATAATAACTAATGTGTAACTAATCTTGCCTAAGTCATTTAAAAATATGCCTTTAAAAATTAACAAACCTTTAGTTTCTGTAGATTGGTTGTACAATCATTTAGAGGATGAAAAACTCATTATTTTAGATTGTACAATTCCCAAAGTTACAGCAGAATCTATTGTTAATGAAGATAAAACTCAAATTAAAGGTGCAGTTTTTTTTGATATAAAAAATGTTTTTTCTGATAAAAATGCACTTTTTCCGAATACAGTTTTATCACCAAAAGAATTTGAAGAAAAAGCACAAGGATTAGGTATTCATAAAGATAGTAAAGTCGTTTGTTATGACGATTTAGGAATTTATTCTTCACCAAGAGTTTGGTGGATGTTCTATTTAATGGGATTTAAAAATATTGCAGTTTTAAATGGAGGATTACCAGCTTGGAAAGCCAAAAATTATCCTATTGAAAAGCCAAAAACCCATCAACCCAAAAAAGGGAATTTTAAAGTTGATTATCTTCCAGAAAAAATAAAATTTACGGATGATATTTTACAATCCTTAGTAAATAAAAATATTTTAATTGCTGATGCTCGTTCTAAAGGTCGTTTTTTAGGCACAGAACCAGAACCAAGAAAAGAAGTAAAAAGTGGACATATTCCTAATTCTGTTAGTTTTCCTTTTTCTGAAACCCAAGAAAACGGATTTATGAAAACTAAAGAAGATTTAGTATCACTATTTAATAAATTAAGCAGTACTGAGAAAGAATTCATTTTTTCTTGTGGAACAGGAATAACAGCATCAATTTTAGCTTTATCTGCAGAAATAGCAGGTATTAAAAATTATGCTATTTATGATGGTTCTTGGACAGAATGGGCTTTAACAGATGGTTTACCAATAGAAAAATAATATTTATGAAAACAGATTGGAGTAAAAAAGAATTTTTAGCTTATGTATTATTGTATGCAGCTCATTGCAATCATTTTGAAACCAAAGAAGAAGAGAATTTCATTTTATCTTTAGTTGATAAAAAAACGTTTCACAAAATTCATACTGAGGTTGTTGTAGATTCTGATGAAGATAATTTGAATAAAATTCAGTATTATTTAAATGATAACAAGTTTAATCAACAAGAAAAGGAAGCTCTTTTAAGAGACATAAAAAATGTTTTTTTTGCTGACGGTTCTGTAGATGTAATTGAGAAAAAAGTATTCGCAATTTTAAAGAAAATAATTGGTTAAGAGTTTTTGTTTTAATGAATGAATAATAAAAAAACAATCGTAATCTATTTAGCCAATAAAAACTTTACAGCAACCAATTCTAAAGATTTTACTTTTCCTGTTTCTAAAGATGTTTCTTTACTATAATTAAAATTACAAGTTTCGTTCACAGTAAAAGAGGTGCAGTTATTTGTGTTTTCAATATAATTTTTGCTAGACTCAACACCATCAATTCTCATTATAAAAATAGGTAAACCTTCTATAGATTTGTTGCAATTGTTTGTCAATTTAACCTCAAACTCTAATTTAGAAGTATTTTTACCTGTATCTGGTGTAAACTTAAAACTCACAATTTCAAATGAAAAATTTGGAGAAACTTCAGAAACATCAAGTAAATTAGATAGATCATAATCACAAGGTAAATCTATCCAGGAAGAAGGTGTAAAAGTAAAACCAGAGGCAGTTTTTTCAACATTATCTGGTATGGTTACTCTATCTACACAACCATTACCATCAGAACATCCAAAGGTAATTATCAATAAAAATAGAAAGAAAAACAGTTTAATTTTCATTGAAAAATTATTTTGCTGGTAATATTTTACCTGTACATTCTCCAAAACCAATACGTACTTTATCATTTTTACAGTGGGCACGCATAATTACAGTATCATTATCATTAATAAATTTGCGTTCTGTACCATCTTTTAATTTAATTGGGTTTTGACCTCTCCAAGTTAATTCTAACATAGAACCATAACTGTCTTTTGTTGGGCCAGAAATAGTTCCTGAACCCATCATATCTCCAGCTTCTACAGGACAACCATTTACTGTATGATGTGCTAATTGCTGAGCCATTGTCCAATACATATATTTAAAGTTAGAATTGGCAACCACAGTTTCTTCTCCGTTTTCTGGCTGAATACCAACTTGTAAATGAATATCATAACTTCCTTTTCCTTCTTGTTTTAAATAATCTAAAGGTTTGTGAACTTGTTTTGGATTTTCGGTTCTAAAAGGTTCTAAAGCATCTAAAGTAACAATCCAAGGAGAAATGGTAGATGCAAAACTTTTTCCTAAAAACGGCCCTAAAGGCACATATTCCCAAGCTTGAATATCTCTTGCAGACCAATCGTTAAATTGGACCAAACCAAAAATATATTCTTCAGTTTCTTCAATTGGTATTCTTTCTCCTAAAACATTTGCATCTGTGGTTATAAATGCCATTTCAAGTTCAAAATCTAATAATTTTGTTGGACCAAAATTTGGCGTTTTACTTCCTTCTGTAGGTTTTGTTTGTCCATAAGGTCTTCTAATTGGTGTACCAGAAGGTATAATAGAAGAACTTCTTCCATGATAACCAATTGGTATGTGTAACCAATTTGGCAATAATGCATTTTCTGGGTCTCTAAATAGAGAACCTACATTTGTTGCGTGTTCTTTACTTGCGTAAAAATCTGTATAATCTCCCACAGCAACAGGTAACAGCATTTCTACTTCATCCATTCTAAAGATAATTTTATCTTTATGAGCTGCATTATCTCGTAAACTACCATTAGTAACATCAAAAATTTCTGCAATTCTGTTACGAACTAACCTCCAAGTTTTACGACCATCAGCAATGAAATCATTCAAATTATCTTGCAAGAAAATATCATCTGTTAATGGGATTCCATCAAAATAACCTAATTGATGAAATGCGCCTAAATCTATAGCAAAATCGCCAATTCTACTTCCTATTGTAATAATATCATCTCTGGTGATAAAAACCCCAAAAGGAATATTTTGTATGGGGAAATCTGAATCTGTATTAACTTTTAACCAAGATTTTCTATTCGGATTATTTGCTGTTATGATCATTTTGTAATTTTATTTTTATCAAATTTATGTAATTTTTTATCATTTTAACAAAGAAAAACAATCAATAACTTATTTTTAACAACATTTTTTTTAATTAATAATAAAATTTAATAAGTTCTTTAAAATAGTCTTAGTTCTTCTGTTTTTCAATTTGATTTTTACTTATTTTTGATGCTTATTTTAAAACAACTACAATGCAATTAGACAATGCTATTTTTGACCTTATTCAGGAAGAAAACGAAAGACAATTAAATGGTTTAGAATTAATCGCTTCAGAAAACTTTGTAAGTGATCAAGTGATGAGAGCTCAAGGCTCTATTTTAACCAATAAATATGCAGAAGGTTATCCTGGAAAACGTTATTATGGTGGTTGTGAAATAGTAGATGTTATCGAACAAATTGCAATAGACAGAGCTAAAGAGTTGTTTGGTGCAGAATATGTAAACGTTCAGCCACATTCTGGTTCTCAAGCAAATACAGCTGTTTTTGCAGCTTGTTTAAAACCTGGAGATAAAATTTTAGGTTTCGATTTATCTCATGGAGGTCATTTAACACATGGTTCTCCTGTTAATTTTTCTGGTAAATTGTACAAAACTTCTTTTTATGGAGTAGAAAAAGAAACAGGTGTTTTAAATTATGATGAAATTCAAGAAACTGCAACCAAAGAACAACCTAAATTAATTATTGCAGGTGCTTCTGCATACTCTAGAGATATAGATTTTGAACGTTTTAGAAAAATTGCAGATTCTGTTGGCGCTATTTTAATGGCAGATATTTCTCATCCTGCAGGTTTAATTGCCAAAGGTATTTTAAATGATCCACTACCTCATTGTCATATTGTAACTTCTACAACTCATAAAACTTTACGTGGACCAAGAGGAGGAATTATAATGGCTGGTAAGGATTTTGAAAATCCTTTTGGAGAATTGTTAAAATCTGGAAAACCTAAAAAAATCTCAACTTTATTAAATTCAGCAGTTTTTCCTGGAAATCAAGGAGGGCCTTTAGAGCATGTAATTGCAGCTAAAGCAATTGCTTTTGGTGAGGCTTTGACTGATGAGTTTTTAGAATATCAAATTCAGGTAAAAGAAAATGCAGCAGAAATGGCTAAAGAGTTTGTTGCTAAAGGATATGATATTATTTCTGGTGGTACAGACAACCATTGTATGTTAATCGATTTAAGAAACAAAGACATTTCTGGTAAAGATGCTGAAATTGCCTTGGGTAAAGCAGATATTACTGTAAACAAAAATATGGTTCCTTTTGATGATAAATCTCCTTTTGTAACTTCTGGAATTCGTATTGGAACTCCTGCAATTACAACAAGAGGTTTAAAAACTGAAGATATGAAAGCTGTAGTTGATTTTATTGATGAAGCTATTCTAAATGGAAATAATGATGAAGCTCTTCACGAAATTGGTGAAAGAGTTGCAGAAATGATGAGTGCAAGAAGATTATTCGTAATGTAAACCACATTTGGCTTTTTGTATTTCACTTTTGTGGAATTATAAATATCAACAAAAAAATAAAAGCATTAAGTTACTACTTGATGCTTTTTTATATCTTTAAAAAATAAAACATCTTTTAAAAATGGATACTTATTTAATAGCAACAATTTTAATTTTTCTTTCTGCCATTTTTGGGTATATAAATGTGCGGTTTTTAAAAATGCCAAATACCATTGGTTTAATGATAATTACCATCATTTTTACTTTAGGCATTTTGTTGCTCAGTTATTTTGATCCTACTTTATTAAATTTTGAAAAATCTATTATTGCTAGCATCGATTTTAAAAGTGTTCTGTTAGATGAAATGCTAAGTTTCTTACTATTTGCAGGAGCTTTACATACTAATTTCGAGCAATTAAAAATTCAACGTTGGCCAATTGTTTTGTTTTCTACTTTAGGTGTTTTAACATCTACATTTTTAGTAGGTATTGTAATGTTTTTTGTTTTACAAGTGCTTAATTTTCAAATAGATTTTATTTACTGTTTGCTTTTTGGGGCTTTAATTTCGCCCACAGATCCTATTGCAGTATTGGGTATTTTAAAAAAAGCTGGAGTTCCTAAAAATTTAGAAACTAAAATTGTTGGAGAATCTCTTTTTAATGATGGAGTAGGAGTTGTCGTTTTTTTAACTATTTATCAAATTGCAAAATCTGGATTAGAAAACACGACTACTTTTGATGTTTTACAGTTATTTGGTCAAGAAGTGTTTGGAGGGATTTTATTAGGTGTGGTTTTGGGTTGGATTTCTTATAGATTGATAAAATCTATAGACGATTATGATATTGAAGTAATTATAACTCTAGCTGCAGTTATGGGTGGAACTGTAATTGCACATAAATTGCATTTATCTGCGCCTTTAGCAATGGTTGTTGCTGGTTTAATTGTTGGTAATGATACTGTTAGGTCTAATTCTATGTCTGATATTACAGAAAAATATGTAGACAAGTTTTGGGAATTGATAGATATACTTTTAAATGCAGTTTTATTTGTTTTAATTGGTATGGAATTATTGGTTTTAGTTTTTGAAGGCAAATACGTAGTTGCAGGTTTAATAGCTGTTCCTATAGTTTTAATTTGTAGATATATCTCATTATTCTTGCCAATAAACTTGTTTAAAAAGAAACTAAATTTTGTGCCAAAAACCAATTTAATTATGACTTGGGGTGGTTTAAGAGGAGGTATTTCTATTGCACTTGCTTTAGGTTTAACAGCAGAAATGCATAGAGATTTATTTTTAGTAATTACCTATGTAGTAGTCGTGTTTTCTATTATTGTACAAGGTTTATCTGTTGGTAAATTAGTTAAAAAGTTTAAGGAATAGAGCAGTATTTTAAGTAAATTAATCATCTGTTTTTGCTCTCTCAATAATATTTTCTGGAATTGCCTTTTTTGCTTTTGCACCCATTTTCTTTAGTTTTTCTACACTATTGATCAAATTTCCTCTGCCATCAAATAGCTTATTCATAGCATTAGAATATTCTTTTTTACTATCGTCAATACGTTTTCCAATTCCTACTAAATCTTTTAAAAGTCCATCAAACTTATCATACAAAGCACCAGCTTGTCTTGCAATTTCTAACGCATTTCTTTGCTGTTTTTCGTTATTCCACATAGAATCTATGGTTCTTAATGTGGCAAGTAGGGTAGAAGGAGTAACAATTACAATATTTTTCTCAAAAGCTTTATTGTATAAATGATTATCTGCATTTAAAGCAACTGCAAATGCAGGTTCTATTGGGATAAAAAGCAATACAAAATCTGGAGATTCAATTTTATAAATATCTTCATATTTTTTTTCTGATAATTGTTCTATATGACGTTTTAAAGAGTTGATATGTTCTTTTAAAAACTGAGCTCTTAAAGTTTCATCTTCTTCATTTATAAATTGTTCGTAAGAAACCAAAGAAACTTTAGAATCTACAATCATTTTTTTGTTATCTGGCAAATGAATAACAACATCTGGTAATACTCTTTTTCCTTCATCATTATTAAAGCTTTGCTGCACAAAATACTCTCTATCCTTCTCTAAACCAGACTTTTCTAAAACACGCTCTAAAACCAGCTCACCCCAATTACCTTGCATTTTATTATCACCTTTTAAAGCTTTGGTAAGATTTAAAGTTTCTTTACTCATTTGTTGGTTTAACTCTTTTAAACCTAATATTTGCTGACGTAAAGCTGCATGATAATCGATACTTTCTTTGTGTGTTTTATCAACTTTATCTTCAAAAACTTTTATTTTTTCTTGCAGAGGATTTAAAATTATCTTTAAGTTCTCTTTATTTTGTTGTGTAAACTTGTTCGATTTTTCGTCTAAAATTTTATTTGCTAAGTTTTCGAATTCTTTGGTAAACTTATCTTGTAGCTTTTCTACATCTTGTTTATTATCATCTAATTTTTGTTGTAGATTTTTTAATTCTGATAGTAATGTAGATTTTTCTGAAATTAAAAATTCTTTGTCTTGTTGAATTGCTTTAAACTCTCTCTGAAGTTCTATAAAATTATTATCTACAATTTCTTTAGACTGTTGCAGTAAAGAAGCACGTTCTTCTAAAGCAGCTCTTTCTTTTTCAGAAGTTAATTTGTTAATTAGTTTCCCAATATAGAAGCCAATTGCCGCAAAAAGTAGGGCAATTATAAAGTATGTAATTATTTCGCTCATCATGTCAATTTAAGTCCTTAAATTTATCACTTTAAAAAGGATTGTGAAACCATTATTTACGGATTTTGTAAACAATTATCTTAATATAAATGAAAATCATATCAAAATTCATATTACACAACATTTTTGGATGGAAAATTGAAAACGATTTCCCAAAAGAACCTAAAAAATATGTTGTTATTGCTGCACCACATACAAGTTGGGTAGATTTTCCTATCGCAATTTTAACTAGAATGAGTTTGGGAACTATGGTACACTTTATAGGAAAAGGTTCTTTGTTCAAATGGCCTTTTGGCTTTTTTTTTAGTGCTTTAGGAGGAACTCCTGTTAACAGAACTAAAAGTAACAACTTAGTAGATGCAGTTATAAAAGAAATTAAAACTAAAGAAGAATTTAGATTGGGTTTGTCTCCTGAAGGAACCAGAAAAAAAGTAAATAAATGGAAAACTGGCTTTTATTACATTGCAAAAGGTGCAAATGTACCAATTGTAATGGCTACTTTAGATTTTGAGAATAAAAGAGTAAAAATTTCTGAACCTTATTACACAACAAGTAATAAAGAAAAGGACTTTGAGGTATTTACATCTTTTTTAAAGGTGTAAAAGGTAAAAACCCTGAATTATTTTAGCATTTATAGTTAAAATCAAATTTAATTTAGTAAATTCGCGCTGTAAACAATATTTTTTAATAGAGATTAGGGGCTTTATTATTAATGAGTTTACTAAATAGCATAAGCTATGATATTAAGTCTTCAGTTTACTGAAGACTTTTTTTATGCAAACTTTTCTGATACTTTTTGCACAATACCAATAATAACTTCAGTTGCTTTTACCATAGATTCTACAGGAACATACTCAAAACGACCGTGAAAATTATGACCACCTGCAAAAATATTTGGACAAGGCAAACCTTTGTAAGAAAGCTGAGAGCCATCTGTGCCACCTCTAATAGGCTTAATTAAAGGCTTAATTCCTATTTCTTTCATTACTTCTTCTGCAATATCTACAATATGCATAACAGGTATAATTTTTTCTTTCATATTAAAATATTGATCTTTTATTTCTATATGAATCAATTCTTGCTTAAAATGTTTGTTGAAATCTAACGCAATTTTTTGCATTAAATATTTTCGTTTTTCAAACAAATCTAAATCGTGATCTCTTATAATGTACTCTAAAACCGTTTTTTCTACATTTCCTTCTAAATCATGTAAATGGAAAAACCTTCATAACCTTCTGTTTTTTCAGGAACTTCATTGGGTGGGAGAGAAGCTATAAACTCATTCGCAATTAACATAGAATTTATCATTTTGCCTTTTGCATAACCTGGATGCACAATTTTACCAGTTACAGTAACTTTGGCACTTGCTGCATTAAAATTTTCATATTCTAATTCACCAATTTGACTTCCATCCATTGTATATGCCCATTTTGCATCAAATTTTTTCACATCAAATAAATGAGCACCTTTACCAACTTCTTCATCTGGTGTAAAGCAAATTCTAATTTTTCCGTGTTTTATTTCTGGATTGTTAATTAGA
The DNA here is from genome assembly GCA_045110395.1 of Polaribacter sp. Classification (GTDB taxonomy): domain Bacteria; phylum Bacteroidota; class Bacteroidia; order Flavobacteriales; family Flavobacteriaceae; genus Polaribacter. Next base: position 9,708 of record JBGCFX010000262.1, on the reverse strand, counting down.
TATTCCATAGCAGTTACAATTTCTGTAACTCCTGCTTTATCATCTGCACCTAAGAGTGTGGTACCATCTGTAGTTATTATAGTCTGACCTTTGTATTGCAATAAATCATCAAAATAATCTGGAGATAAAATAATGTTTTGTTCTTCATTTAAAACAATGTCATTTCCTTGATAATTTTCTACAATTTTTGGTTTTACATTTTTCCCTGTAAAATCTGGACTTGTATCTATATGCGCAACAAAACCAATGGTTGGCACTTCATACTCTAAATTACTTGGTAGAGTTGCCATAATGTAACAATTGTCATCCAACTCAACATCATGCATTCCGATTTTATTGAGTTCTTTCTCTAAAACTTTGGCTAAATTCCATTGTTTTTCTGTGCTCGGAAAAGCTGGGTTGTTTGGGTCAGATTCTGTATCTATAGTTACATAACTAATAAATCTATTTATAATGTGTTGTTTATCTATCATTTTAAGGCAATATTTTTATTTTTTCTATGAATGCAATTGCTTTACAAATTCTTTCATTTACTAGAGAATCTCCATAAATTTCTGTTTTTACTAAGATGAAATTTTGTGGGTTCACTTTTAAGAAAACTTGTAATTTTTGATATAACAAAGAAGACTTCTTACCTTTAGAAAGAACAAGATAAGATGGTTTTTTGTTGATAATCAACTCATTTGATTTTTTTTGTATCAGATTTTTTGATAAATTTTCTTGTTCAATCTTTAGTTTAAAAGAATCATTAAAAACAATTTCATTTTTAATATAACTAATATCTAACAACAGTGTTTCTGAGAGTTGTTTGGTAGTGTCTGCAGAAAAAATTGAAGATTGTATAGCATCTTGATATAAATTTGTATTCCAATTTTTTGGTATTTCAACAGAAAATAAATTTTTTACATCATTAACAGTTCCTAAATTATCGATTTTTGATATTTTACAATAAAACAGTTTCTGTAATTCTGTTTCTTTTTGGCAAGAGAAGAATAGAAATGAAATACATATTAAAATAAGTAGTTTTTTGCTCATCATTATTTTAAAACAAGTTTTCCTATTTTCCCATTTCCAGCTAACCAAGCTGTGTTTTTATCAATAAATTGTATGGTATAATAGCTGTCTTTAGAAACATCTTTCCAAGTATTTCCACCATCGTTAGAAAAAGAAACACCAGTTTTGCCAACAGCAAAAACTTCTTTTCCATTGGTCTTAGGCACATATTGTACACAACTCTTATAATTTGGGTTTTGATTGTCTGCAACCAAAGACCAAGTTTTGCCACCATCTTTTGTAATGGCTTTATTTGCTTTGTTTTCTAAAGGTTTAGAATAATCTCCACCAATTACAATTCCGTTATTTTTATCAGCAAAATCTATAGAATAAATTCCTTGAGGACCATTTCCTTGAATAATGGGTGTATTGTATACTTGCCAAGTTTGTCCATAATCATCAGATTTTAAGATTCTTGCTTTTTTACCTCCAGAAGCAATCCAAACTGTACTTCCAATAGTTTTTATGTTTGTGTTACTTGCAGCAAAAAAAGCTTCTCCTTCTTCAAAAACTGGCAATTTATCACAAGGAATTTTTGACCAAGTTTGTCCACCATCAGCAGTTAGAATAATAGAAGGACAGTTTTCTGTTGGATCTCCTACAGCAATTCCGTGTTTATTATCATCAAAAAAATACATTGAATCGTAAAATACTTTTTCGTGTTCTTCTTTGTATACTAATTCAGTTTTTCCGTCAGAAATTTTATATAATAATGCTGGATTTCCTATGGAAAGTGCAAAATAATCAGTTCCATTAAAGGCCAAACTTCTAAAATTAGGAGTTATTGAATCTTGATATTTAGGAAAATAAGTAGGTCTAGGTTTTTCCATTTCCCAAAAGAAACCAATAATACCTGTAGAACCTGCATAAACAATACTATCTTTATCTAAAGCAACAATAGTTCTAATACTTGTACTATCAATTTTAAATTCTTGAATTGTAATTTTTTCTATATTTCTTGGTTCATAAGCGTCTTTACAAGAACTAATTAAAAGTAAAGCGAAAATAAATACGGTTATTCTTTTCATTTTTGATATTTTTATACGACTAAAATAAACAAATCATTTACAGATAATGAAAAAAGCGTTGGTTATTTCTGGAGGAGGAAGCAAAGGAGCATTTGCAGGAGGTGTTGCACAATATTTGATGACTAAAGAAAATAAAAAGTACGATCTATTTTTAGGTACTTCTACAGGTAGTTTAATGGTTTCTCACTTGGCTTTAGGTATGTTAGATGAGTTAAAAGATTTATACACAAACGTAAATCAGAAAACCATTTTTAGTAACAACCCTTTTAAAATAAAGAAAGTTGCTGGCGAAAAAGTAATTAGCATTCGTCATTTAAATACTTTTTGGAACTTTTTAAACGGAAGAAAAACCTTTGGAGAAAGTAAAAATCTTCGAAGTTTGATAAAGAATAAAGTTACGAAAGAAATGTACGAAGAAATTAGGAAGAACAACAAAGAAGTTGTGGTAACTGTTTCTAATTTAACAGCGAATCAAATAGAATATAAATCTATAAATGACTGTTCTTATAGTGATTTCTGTGATTGGATTTGGTGTTCTTGCAATTATGTACCTTTTATGAGTTTGCTTGAAAAAAATAATCAGCAATATGCAGATGGTGGTTTTGGCTCTTTAGTGCCAATTAGAGAAGCAATTTTAAGAGGTGCTACAGAAATTGATGCCATTATTTTAGAAACAGAAGTTACTCAGTTTAATAGACTACCAGCAACTAATCCTTTTTCTTTGTTATTTGATGTTTTCGATTTTATGTTAACACACGTAGAAAGACACAATATTACCATTGGTAAATTAGCTGCTAGCAATAAAGATATCAAACTAAATTTATACTACACACCAACAGTTTTAACCACAAATTCTTTGGTTTTTGATGAAGTTTTAATGAGTAAATGGTGGAAATCTGGTTACAAATATGCAAAATCTAAACAAGAAGAATTAATGAGTGAATTTAGACCAGATGTTTTAGATTAATTTTTAATAACTTAAATATGAAATTTGGAAAAGTAAACAATCCAGAAATTATAGATTTTACATTACCAGAAACAAATCCTAATACTTTTAGGGTTTTAACAAAGAATAAAGCATCTAATAATAAACCAAATATTTTTGTTGGTTGTGCAAAGTGGAATAGAGCAGATTTAAAAGGTTTTTATCCAAGAGGTACAAAAGATGAATTGGTATATTATTCAAAACAATTTAATTCTATTGAGTTAAATGCTACTTTTTACAGGAATTTTCCTGCACAACAATTTTAAACTTGGAGATCAAAAACACCAGCAGATTTCAAGTTTTTTCCAAAATTAGGTCAAGAAATTAGTCATTGGAAACGTTTAAATGGGGTAGAAGAAATTGTAAATTCTTACCTCGATAATTTTTGCAATCTACAGGAAAAATTAGGAACTATATTTTTACAATTACACGCAAATTTTGGCCCTAAAAATTTTGCTACACTCCAAAACTTTATAGAAAGTTGGCCAAAAGGAATAAAATTAGCAGTAGAAGTAAGGCATAAAGATTGGTTTGCAGACAAAGAAATTACTACTGATTTTCATCAACTGTTAGAAGATAACAACATTGCAAACGTTTTGGTAGATACAGCAGGTAGAAGAGATATGGTGCATAATCGTTTAACAAATAATGAAGCTTTTATACGTTATGTTGGCGCAAATCATCCTACAGATTATGACAGATTAGATAGCTGGATTATTAAATTAAAAGAATGGGTAGATGCTGGATTGGAATATATTCACTTTTTTATTCATCAGAATTTAGAGAAAGAATCTCCTTTGTTGGCAACACATTTTATTAAGAACTTAAATACCGAGTTTGGTTTAGATTTAAGAATACCAAATGAGGATTCAGATAAAAATCAACAAATAACTTTATTATAAAAAAAATCCAGCATAAAATAGCTGGATTCAAATTTTACTTTATCAGTTTTTCTTTTAAATCTACATACATATTATTACTTGTAGGTAATTCTATTTTGGAGTTAGATACTTCTATAAAGTTAAAATCATTGGCCTTAGAAATTCCTTTAGAACCAGTAATAATATAAGTTAACAATCTGTCTAATAAAGGATCTGAACGTTCACCCAAAACACCTAGATTGCCAAAATCTTCTGCTAATTCTACTCCAGATAAATTTGCTGACCCAGGTGTGAACCCATTTATTTCATTTTTATCGTCTTTATTTACAATTTCTAAAACCAAAGGCTGCATAGCATAAGTATGGTTTGTGTTTAAATTTGTACCAGTTCTAGAATACCCATCAGAATCATATAAAGTAATAGAACCCACTTGTTTCCCAACAGTTGTAGTGCCAACTGCAGCAACGCTTATATAAGAGCGTAAAGAATTTATAACTAATTCTGAAGCAGAAGCTGTACTCGCTGTTACTATAAAATTAACAGAAGTTAAGTTTAAACTGTTAATGCTTTGTTCTAAAACTACATTTCCACTATTATCTGTATTTCTAATTTGGCTTGTAAATCTGTTTATAAATCTTTCTGTATCGGGATTTGCTTTATGAACCTTTTCATTCCAAGATTGTTTAGAATAAATTTCATTATTAAATTGCCCAGTAACCATAGAACCTAAATACGTTGCAGTAGCAACAGAACCACCACCATTATATCGTAAATCTATAATTAATTCATCTATTGCAGCAGATTTAAAAGTGTTAAATGCTGCATTTAATTCGCCATCATAATTTCGTGCAAATTGGTTGTACAATAAATAACCAATTTTTTTTCCACCTTCGTTTAAGATTTTTGCAATAGCAACTGGGTTTTCTTGAATCTGACTTTTAGACAAAGCTATTGTATTTCCATTAGAAATTGGGTTTCCATTATTGTAAGTAGCAAAACCAACAGTATAATTTGTATTCGTACCAAATAAAAGTGACCTAAAATTAGTAGTGGTAATTTGCGTACCATCAATAGTGCTAAAAATCATACCTCTTGTTACACCCTTTGTTGCAGCATCAGAAGCAGGAACAACATACCTAACATAACCAAAAACATTATCAGAACCATTTTTGTTTCTAACTAAACCAAATTCCATTCCATTGCTTACACTAATTCCTTGAAAAGCGTTTTCTAAAGCAATATAATCGTCAACAATAATAGAAAAACGATCTTCTGGTTTTTTTAGCAAACTGTTAAATATACTTTCTGGACTGTCAAAACCTGCTGTAAAACTATTTAGTTGACTTTGACTACTAAATCGAGTATCTTGTAGGTTTGGAAAATAACTTTGCCATAAATAATAGGCGTTTAAACCTTTCCAAACAAAATCATTAATCTCTACTTCTGTGGGTATATTTTCTGTTTCAGATTTAGAACAATTAAAAAAAGCAGCAGTAATTAATAGTATTAAAAAATATTTATAAGAAAAATGTATCTTCATAATAGTAAAGTTTATCTATAGTTAAACGCAATATAAAAAGAATTCGTATTATTTTTAAAACTTGTTGTAACAAATTATATAGTATGTCGTCATAATTGTGTAAACCTGATAAAAAATAAAGAAATTATTGGTTTATAAACAAAAATTAACCAAAACCCAATGAAACAATCAGACTTTTTAAAAGTTGTTTTACCATTTAAAGATAAAGTCTTTCGTTTAGCAAAAAGACTGTTAGTATCTACTGAAGAAGCAGAAGATGCAACACAAGAACTGTTCTTTAAATTATGGCGAAGCAAAGAAAAAATAGCTGATTATAAAAATGTAGAAGCATTTGCAATGACAATGACAAAAAATTATTGTTATGACAGATTAAAATCGAAACAAGCAAGTAATTTAACATTAGTACATAGTAATTATAAAGAGAAAGAAACGTCTTTAGATAAGAAAATTGAACATAGAGATAGTGTATACCAAGTACACCAATTGATAGACAATTTGCCAGAACAACAAAAAATTATCATTCAACTTAGAGATGTTGAGCAATATGATATGGAAGAAATCTGTAAAATGGTAGATATGAAACCAACTGCAGTAAGAGTCGCTTTATCTAGAGCAAGGAAAACAATAAGAGAGGCATTAATTAAAAAACACAACTATGGAGTTAGCTAACATAGAAAAATTAGTAGAAAAATACGAAAACGCAGAAACTTCTTTTCAAGAAGAAACCATCTTAAGAAACTATTTCATAAAAGAAGATGTTGCACCACACTTGCAAGAATATACAGCTATGTTTACCTATTTTGCTGCCACCAAAGATGAAACCTACACAAAAACCATTCAGTTAGAACCTAAGAAATCTAAAAAAAGAAACTTAAAATGGTTGTCTGTAGCTGCTTCAATTGCATTGTTAATAAGTGTATTTTTTGGAGTATCAGAAATACAAGAACAGCAACAAAGAAAAGAAGCAGAGAAAATTTATGCACAAGTAAGTAAAGGATTAAAACTATTGTCTACAAATTTAAAAAAAGGAGAAAATGCAGTAGCAACTTTATATACTTATGAAAACACAGTAAAAAAGATATTAAAATAAACCAAGTAAAAATTAGTAAAACCAAGTAAACACAGAAATTATGAAAAAAATAGCAATTTTAATCGCATTTTTAGTTACACCAATAGTAGCAAATGCACAGTCTTTATTCGATTCTTTAGAAGATATGGATGGAGTAGATATGGTTGTAGTTACCAAAGATGCTTTCGAACTTTTAAACAAGTTTAAGCCAAAAGATGTAAAAGACAATGAAGTAATGAAGGTCTTTGAAATGATAAATGACTTAAAAGAATTTAAAATGTTTTCTACAGATGATAAAAACATTGCATCTAAAATGGAAACAATGGCAAATACAGCCATTAAAAAACATAAATTAACGCAACTAATGCGAATTAAAGAAGATGATTCTCGTATTAAAATTTATGTGAAATCAACAAAAAATAAAGATTTTGTAAGCGAAGTTTTAATGTTTATTAAAGGATTAGACAAAAAAACGAAAGGAGTTTCAGAATCGATGATTGTTTCTTTAACAGGTAACATAGACATTAATAAAATGTCAGATTTAGCAGATACTTTTGTAAAAGATAATAAATAAAAAATCTATCAATTGTAAAGTTGGTTTTTAGAACCAACTTTACAATTTAACTTAAAAAATATATAATGAAGAAATACACAAAAATATTTTCTCTTTTACTTTTAGTTTTGATGATTACTTCGTGTAAAAACGAAAAATCGTTACAAAGTTATTTAGTAGAAAGTCAAGGCAAAAATGGTTTTAGGACTCTTGATGTTCCTGTGAGCTTTTTAAAACTAAAAAATGAAGACGTATCTGACCAAGTAAAAGAAACCGTTAAAAGTATTCGTAAAATAAGTGTGGTTGCTTTGCCAATTAAAGGAAATGAAGCTGCATACGAAACAGAAAAAGCAAAAATAAAAAATATTTTTAAAGATAATGATGATTACAAATCTTTAATGACAATGAAAGCAAGAGGAATGAACGTAAGCGTTTATTATTTAGGAGATACAGAATCTATTGATGAAGTAATTGCTTTTGGACACAGCAAAAAAATGGGAGTAGGAGTTGCAAGATTGTTGGGAGACAATATGAACCCTGCAAACATTATGGAAATGATGAATAATATTAAATTTGATGGAGATAATATGAATCTTGATCAGTTTAGCGCTATTTTTAAAGAAAAATAGAAAGAAATTAGAAGCAGGAATCTATAAATTAGAAGCTAGAAATAAGAAGTTACACTCTTTATTTCTAGCTTTTTTTTTGTTTTTTGGTACACTTTTTGAATTTAACTGCTCATTAACAACATCAATCTTATTATTTACTATTTTTGATGCTGATGTAAATGACATTTATGAAGATTAAAAACAGTATATTTTTTCTATTATTATTGATGAGTTTGTTCAGTTTTTCTCAAACTACAGATAGTTACAAACCAGAAAAAGATAAAATTCACGATTTAGTACACACCAAATTAAAAGTAGATTTTAATTTTGGTAATAAAACAATGAATGGTGAAGCTTGGATAACAGCAAAACCTCATTTTTATGCAACTGATAAACTTACTTTAGATGCAAAATCGATGATTATTCATCAAGTTTTGTTAAGCAATAAAAAATTACAATTTAATTATGATGATTTTGAATTAATTATAGATTTGCCAAAAACCTATCAACAAAACGAAGAATTTACAGTCTATATTAAATACACAGCTCGTCCTGAAAAAGTAAAACAAAAAGCAAGTAAAGCAATTACAGATGCCAAAGGCTTGTATTTTATAAATGCAGATGGTTTAGATAAAAATAAACCCACACAGATTTGGACACAAGGAGAAACTGAATCAAATAGTGCTTGGTTTCCAACAATAGACAGTCCCAATCAAAAAACAACTCAAGAGATTTACATTACAGTTCCAGATAAGTTTAAAACCTTGTCTAATGGCAAGTTAGTAAATCAAACTAAAAAAGGAAACAACAGAACAGATTACTGGAAAATGGATCAGAAACACGCTCCATATTTAATTTTTATGGGAATTGGCGAATATGAAATAATCAAAGATTCTTATAAAAATATTCCAGTAAATTATTATGTAGAAAAGGAATATGCTCCTTACGCAAAAGATATTTTTGGTTTAACACCAGAAATGATGGGTTTTTTCTCCAATCTTTTAGGAGTAGAATATCCTTGGGGAAAATATAGTCAAATTGTAGGTAGAGATTATGTTTCTGGAGCAATGGAAAACACAACTGCTGTAATTCATGCAGAAAAAGCCTACCAAACTCCAGGACAATTAATAGATGAAAATGTGCAAGAAAACACAATTGCACATGAGTTGTTTCATCATTGGTTTGGGAATTTAGTAACTTCAGAAAGTTGGTCTAACCTCACTTTAAACGAATCTTTTGCAAATTATAGTGAGTATTTATGGAGAGAACATAAATACGGAAAATTAGATGCAAATATGCATTTGTTCGAAAACACACAAGCCTATTTGAATGGGCAAACTTCAGAGAAATCTTTGGTACGTTTTAAATACGAAGAAAGAGAAGATATGTTTGATTTGGTTAGCTACAATAAAGGTGGTGCCATTTTGCATATGCTTAGAAAATATTTAGGAGATAAAGCCTTTTTTCTAGGTTTAAAGACATATTTAACAGAATTAAAATATAAAGCAGCAGAAGTTCATCAATTGCGTTTAATTTTCGAGAGAATTACTGGTAAAGACTTGAATTGGTTTTTTAATCAATGGTATTATGGTTCTGGACATCCACAAATAGATATTTCTTACGATTATAATATACTTCAGAAAAAAGTAACTGTAAACATTTTACAACAGCAAGCAAATGAGTTTAAATTTCCATTAACACTAGATATTTTCGAAAACGGAAAAAGAACAAGACATACTGTTTTTGTTAATGGTAGTGATGCTTCTTTTACATTTCCATATACAAAACAACCAGCGTTAATACAGATAAATGCAGATGGGGTTTTATTATGTGAAATCACTGAAAATAAAGTTTTGAGTGATTATATTTTTCAATTAAAAAATGCAGAACACTTTATGCACAGAAGAGAAGCATTGTTAGAAGTTACTAAAAAACAAGAAGAAAAAGTGGCATTTAATGCAGTTGTAAGTGCAATGAATGACGCCTCTTAT
>JBGCFX010000261.1:0-29907 GCA_045110395.1 Polaribacter sp. | reverse complement strand
AGATACTACAGAGGCTGTAGATGAGATAGAAAAATCTATGGCAGAAAAAGCAGAAAAAGATACTGCCAAAGAAGATGAAAAACCTACTATAGACTATGCAACTTTATCATTAGAAGATTTAGTAACTGAACTAAAAAAGGTGTTGTCTAACAATGCAGTTCAAAAAATAAAGTCACAAGTAGAAGGTATAAAAAGTGCATTCAATTTAAAATTTGGTGCAATTTTAGCAGAAAAAAAAGCTGCTTTTCTTGAAGAAGGTGGCAATTCTATTGATTTTAAGTTTTCTAGCCCAGTAAAAACAGATTATAACAAGTTACTCTCAGAATATAAAAAACAGAGAGATGGGTATTACAAAGATTTAGAAAAACAATTAGGAGAAAATTTAGAAAAGCGAGTTTCTGTCATTAATCAATTAAAAACATTAATTGAAAACGGAGATACTTCTACAATGTATAAAAGTTTTAGAGAGCTTCAAGACATCTGGAAAACCATTGGACCAGTTTCTAAAAATAGTTATACTGATACCTGGAAAACCTATCATCATCATGTAGAACGCTTTTACGATTTATTGCATTTAAGTAACGATTTTAGAGATTTAGATTTTAGACACAATTTAGAAGAAAAATTAAAAATTATTACCAAAGCTGAAGCTTTAGAAAATGAAGCAGATATAAATATAGCTTTTAAAGAATTACAAGATTTACATAAAATTTGGAAAGAGGATATTGGCCCTGTTTCTAAAGATATGAGAGAAGAAATTTGGAATAAATTTAGTGAAGCTACCAAAAAAATTCACGACAGAAGACATGATCATTTTAGAGAAATGCGCTCTAAATACAAAGAAATTATAGTAGAAAAACTAAAAGTTATTCAGCAAATAGATTCGATTGATACTTCTAACAATAAATCTCATAGTGATTGGCAAAAAACGATAAAAACTATAGAGAGTCTTAGACAAGAGTATTTTAATGCTGGCAAATTGCCTTATAATAAAAGTGAAGAAGTCTGGCAAAAATTTAAAGCAGCTACTAAAAAATTTAATAGTGCAAAAAATGTTTTTTACAAACAAGAAAAAAGTGGTCAGCAAGAAAATTTAAACAAAAAAATAGCTCTAATAGAGTTTGCAGAATCTATAAAAGATAGTGAAGATTGGGAAACGACCACCAATCAAATGAAAAAAGTACAAACAGATTGGAAAAAAATAGGACACGTTCCTCGTAAGTTTTCTGATGATATTTGGAAGCGTTTTAAAGCGGCTTGTAATCATTATTTTGATAGATATCATGAGCAAAGAAATTCTTTAAATAAAGAACAAGAAGAAATTGTAGTAGCCAAAAAAGATTTTTTAGAAGCTCTAAAAGAAGTAAAAGAACCTACCAAAGAAACTGTTTTAGAATCTATTGATAAATGGAGAGATTTAGGTAGATTGCCAAGAAATGCAAGGCATTTAGATGGTAAGTTTAATAAGCAAATAGACAAAATATTAGAAAGTCTTTCTTTAGGAAAAAGAGAAGTTGCTATGTTAAAATTTACAAATGCAGTAGATGGTTTTATGGCAGATAATGATGTTAGAAAGTTAGATGGAGAGCAACTATTTGTTAGAAAAAAGATGGATGAGGTTGTCAAAGAAATTCAACAATTAGAAAATAATTTAGGTTTCTTCTCAAATGCTAAAGATGACAATCCTCTTGTTTTAAATGTTAAAAATAGAGTAGAAGCGTTTAAAGAAGATTTATCTATCTGGAAAGAAAAACTAAATTATTTAAAGAAATTAGAGTATTAGTTTTTTAGATTTAGAAAACTTATTATTTGTTGTTTTGTCTAGAAATTTTGTGAGTTTTAGAATCTTTTGTGTTTATTAATTGATTGTAGTCAATTCACAAAATTCTTAATAACTTTCTATATGTGTCTTTATTTAGTGACTTTATTGTTTTAATCAACTTCATAAAAATATTTATAGTTGATTAGATATCATTTAAAACAAGAATTATTAAGAAATAAATAAATATGAAATCAACAACATTTCTAACATTTGTAGGCAATCAATGTGGAAAGGCTGAGGAAGCTATAAACTTTTATACTTCCATCTTTCCGAATTCGGAAATTAAAAGCATAGAAAAATACTCAGAAGGAGAAGCAGGAGGTACACCAGAACTTATCAAATACGGAATATTTACTTTAAATGGAACAGATTATATGGTTTCTGAGAGTAATTATAAGCATAATTGGTCATTTACACCTGCAGTTTCACTTTTTATAACTGATAATTCTGACAGTCTAATACAAACACTTTTCGAAAAAATTTCTTCAAATGATGGTCAGGTAATGGTTCCATTAGATAACTACAAAGGCGAAGGAGATTATGGATTTGGTAAGAAATTTGGCTGGTGTCAAGACAAATATGGTATTTCTTGGCAATTTGTGCTTACTGAATAACTACTTATAATTTTCCTACTAAAAACCCTTGCCAATAAAAAAAGCACCCTTAAGAGCACTTTTTTAGTTTTAAATTATATTTTTTTAGACTTAATCTCTATAAATTTTATCGTACAAATCTTGATAAATCTTTTTAATTACTGCACGTTTCATTTTCATTGTAGGCGTTAAATGGCCATCATCTATAGTCCAAATATTTGGTGTGAGTTCAAAACGTTTAATTTGTTCCCACTTCCCAAAGTTTTTATTACATTTATCTACTTCTTTCTGAATTCTTTTTATAATCCTTTCAGAGCCAATAATTGCTTCATTGGTATCTAAACCTTTTATTTCTTTATGATTAATCCAATCTCTTATAAATTCAAAATTAGGTTGAATGATAGCAGCAGGCATTTTTTCTCCTTCACCAACTACCATTACTTGCTCTATAAATAAAGATTGTTTTAACTCTCCTTCTAATAAAGGCGGAACTACATATTTACCACCAGAAGTTTTAAACATTTCTTTAGTTCTACCAGTAATTTTTAAGAAGCCATTAGTATCTATACTTCCTTTATCTCCTGTATGAAAATAACCTTCTTTTAACACACTAGCAGATTTTTCTGCATCTTTGTAATAGCCTAACATTACATTTGGTCCTTTCACTAAAATTTCTCCAGTTTCTGCAATTTTAACTTCAACTCCGCTAATAATTTTACCAACAGTACCAATTTTAAAACCTTTATTTCGTTGATCATTTACAGTAACAACAGGAGACGTTTCTGTTAAACCATAACCTTCCATTATTGGCATTCCTGCTGCTGCAAAAACTCTGGTTAATCTTGGTTGTAAGGCTGCACTTTCAGAAACCATCAACTTTAATTCTCCTCCTAAAGCTGCTTGCCATTTAGAAAAAATGAGTTTTCTTGCCAAACCTAATTGCTTTTCATACCACCAACCATTGGCACCATTTGGCTCATATCTTAAACCTAAATTAACTGCCCAAAAGAACAATCCTTTTTTAATACCAGTTAAAGCTTCTCCTTTTAATATAATCTTATCATAAATTTTCTCATACAAACGCGGCACAGCTGTCATAACGTTAGGTTTTATTTCCTGTGCGTTTTCAGATAGTTTTTCTATAGATTCTGCAAAGTAAATAGAAACCCCACAATATTGGTATAAATACAAAATCATACGTTCGAAAATATGACAAATAGGTAAGAAACTCAAGCCTTTAGAATTACCATAATCTAGAGGAACTCTTTCAAAAGAGCTTAAAACATTGGATACAATATTTTTATGAGAAAGCATAACACCTTTTGGTTTTCCTGTAGTACCAGAAGTATAAATTAAGGTAGCTAAATCATTTTCTGTTACATTCTTTTTTCTGTCTTCTACAACATTTTGATTGCTTTCATCTTCTCCTAAATTTAAAACTTCATTCCAACTTTTTTCACCTTTTATGTCATCAAAAGTAAAAACTTCTTTTAATTTGGTATTCTTTTTTATTTTATTGATTTTTTTTAGCACTTCTTCATCAGAAACAAAGCAATAAATAGATTCTGAATGGTTTAAAACGTACTCATAATCTTCTTTACAAATTGTAGGGTAGATAGGTACATTTTGAGCACCAGTTTGTAAAATACCTATATCGCAAATATTCCATTCTGTTCTATTTGTAGAAGATATTACAGCAATTTTATCATTGGGTTTTACACCTAATTTAATTAAGCCTCTACTAATTCTATTGGCTTGATCTATATATTCTTTAGTATTTATTGTTTCCCATTTACCACTTGCTTTAGAGGTAAATGCGTTTTGTAAATTGTAAGTTTCTAGTTGATAATAAGGAAAATCGAATAATCTTGTAACTTCTACTGCCATAAATCTTTATTTGAATAGCCAAATTAGGGATTTTAGCTTGATTTAACAAATACTAATTATAAGAGTTTTTTATTAGGAATAATATAATATTTATGGGGAATTATATATTTTTTGATACAAGCCTTTATATTTTTCTAAAATTATTTTTCTTCGCATTTTCATTGTAGGAGTAAGATGTCCAGAATCTATAGACCATTCATCTTCTGTGAGCTCGAACTTTTTTATTTGCTCCCATTTACCAAATTGTTGATTGTAAAAATCTACTTCTTTCTGTATTCTATTGATGAGTTTCTCATCTAAATTATAATTACTAATTGTATGATTGTGTCTTTTTGCCCATTCATCAACAAAATTGAAATTTATCTGAATAAGTGCAGCTGGCATTTTTTCTCCTTCACCAATTACCATAATTTGCTCAATAAAACGAGATTGTTTAAAATCGCTTTCTAAAGCAGCTGGTGCAATATATTTACCTCCAGATGTTTTAAAAATTTCTTTTTTACGATCTGTAATTTTTAAGAATCCATCTTTGTCTAAAGTACCAATATCACCTGTGTGTAAATAGCCATTTATAATTGTTTTTTCTGTCATTTCTGGGTCTTTATAATACCCAAGCATAATATTATCGCCTTTCATTAAAATTTCTCCATCATCAGCAATTTTAATTTCTACACCTTTTAAAGCTTTGCCTACTGTACCAATTTTAAAATTACCATTTCTCATATCGTTTACAGAACCAGTTGGAGAGGCTTCTGTCATTCCATAACCCTCAAAAACGGGAATATTTGCAGCAGTAAAAATTCGAATTAATTTGGTTTGTAAAGGTGCACTTCCTGACAACATAAATTCTAAATTGCCACCCAAAGCTCCTCTCCATTTAGAGAAAATAAGTGTGTTTGCAATTTTTAGTTTAAAATGATACCAAGAACCATTTTTATGGTAAGGCTCGTATTTTTCTGCTAATTTTATTGCCCAAAAAAAGAGGACTTTTTTAATCCCTTTTAGGGTACTACCTTTATCCATAATTTTATCAAAAATCTTTTCTAATAATCTAGGAACAACACCTAATGTGTGGGGTTTTACTTCACGAATATTATCACCAATTTTTTCTAAACTTTCTGCAAAATAAATCTCAGTACTTGTATATTGGTTGTAATAAGAAGCAGCTCTTTCGTAAATATGACAAATAGGCAAAAAACTTAAAACTCTTTTACTATCTTTTTTTATAAATTGTATAGATTCTTTAGTAGAAAATACTGCAGCAATAATGTTTTTATGAGTTAGCATAACTCCTTTTGGGGTTCCAGTTGTACCAGAAGTATAGATAATAGTGGCTAAATCTTCTGATTTTACTTCATTTTTAAGTACTTCAATTTTAGATTGATAGTTTTCTTTTTCACCTAACTTTAAAAAAGCATTCCAACCATAATCTGTTTTTAATTCTTCTAAAGAAAAAATACTTTTTAGTTGAGTCTTAGTTGCTACAGCTTTTACCTTTTCATACAATTGATTATTAGAAACAAAGCAATATGTAGCATCAGAATGGTTTAAAATATAAGCATAATCTTTTTCTGAAAGTGTAGCGTATAAAGGAATGTTTTGCGCTCCTATTTGTAAGATTCCAATATCTAAAATATGCCAATTTGGATTGTTTTTTTCTGTAATTATAGCAATTTTATCATTAGGTTTTACACCTAAACTTAGTAAAGAAGCACTTACTTTGTTTGCAGAATTTATATATTTTTTTGTAGAAATAGAATGCCAAATACCATTCTTTTTAAAGTTTAAACTTTTTTGTATCGGTTTGTTATTTAACTGATAAAAAGGAAAATCGAAAAGTCTTGTTACTTGGTCTTGCATATTAGGTTAATTGATGTACAAGATAACAAAGTATTACTAAAAGTATAATAGGTTAGCTTTTTCACTAACCTAAATAACAAAAAATCAATTTAAATAACTTTAGAAACTCTTTATTTATGTTCAGAAAAAAGAAAAGCTAACTTCTTTAGGAAGAAGTTAGCTAAGTCTGTTATGGGTTAGCCCCTAATCTAACCTATATCATTAAGTCTGCAAGTTAGAATTTATTTATAAAATGTATATACGTATAAATACCTATTTTTGGTCAATTAAATGCTTACTAAAGCTTTTTCCGTTAATTTTAGTGTATTTAGAGTCTATATCATAAGCAACTTTCATATTTGTAATATTAAAATCGCCAGAAACTTTCATATATTTTATGTTTAAATCTTCCTCGAAATTGGTGTTATTAAAGGAAACACCTCTGTAAAATTGAGTGTATTTAAAAGTCGCAGAATCTTTAAAAACAGCATTAGAGAAGCTTACATTCTTTTTGAATTTAGAGTATTTAAAGGTTGCTTCTTCATCAAAAGTAGTATTGGCAAAACTAATGTCTCTATCAAATTTAGCGTATTTAAAAGTGGTATCATCATTAAAAGAGCTGCCAGAAAAATCTGCATTTTCTTCAAAACGAGAATACTTAAACATTGCTTTGTTTTCAAATTTACAGTCTTTAAAAATGGTAGTATCTTCAAAGCTTGCCACAAACGTGTATCCAGAATCTTCATCAGGTATGTAAGCCAAAACATCGTCTTTAAACGTGCAATTTGTAAAAGAAACTTTTACATCTATTAATTTTTTTACTGAGTTGTCAGAACTTCCACTCCACCAACTATTTTTTCTTCTTTTTGGTAGTTTTTCCATAGCTTCATCCATATAAGTAAAATCTAAAGTACCTACAATTGTTGCGTTTTTGTAATAAATAGATTTTCCTGCTTTTATGTCTTTCATAATATCAGAAGCTTCTACTTTTTTTTGTGCAAATGTGATTGTGGAAACTAAGAATAGACAAAGAGATACTAAAGTAATTTTATTTTTCATTTTTTAAAGTTTTTAGTTTGTTTACATAATAATGACTTACCTAACTTTAAATTGTGACAGTTTTTAAGAAATAAATGTAATTATAAAAGTGGTTTTATTATTTTTAGAAGTAAAATGAATAGTTCCTTTATGCGCTTCTATAATACTTTTTGTAAGTGTTAACCCAATGCCAGAACCATTTTTACGAGTGGTAAAGTAAGGGACAAAAATGGTGTCTTTTATTTCTTTTGGAATTCCAATACCATTATCTGAAATTTCTAAGTACAAACGATTTTTATTTTTTGAAAGAGTAATTTCAATTTTTGGAGTTTCAGTTTCTGATAATGCATACAAACAATTAGAAATTAAATTAATTAATATTTGTTCTATTTGTTGCTTGTCTGCATTTATCAAATGATCTTCATCAGTATTAAAAATGATAGAAATATTTTTTGCTAAAAAATCTTGTTTATAAAGTTCTAATGTATTTTTAATGGTTTCAGTTAAACTTATTTCTTTTTTATTTGGCAAAGGCAATTCTGCCAATTTTCTGTAAGTATCTACAAAAGAAGTTAAATGTTGTGAGCGTCTTTTAATAATGCTTAATCCTTGTGAGAGTTCATCAATAGTATCTTCGTCTGTATTTTCTTCCTGTAATAAAGAATGTAAATTTTCTGCTAAACTACTAATAGGAGTAATGGTATTTATAATTTCGTGCGATAATACATTCATTAATTTGTACCAAGCTTCCTTTTCTTTTTTGTCTATTAATTGCTGAATAGTTTCTAAAGAAATTACCAAATATTGAAATTCGTTTGTTTGAGTTACTGATGTTTTTAAGAAAAATTCTTCTTTTTCTTCGTTAATAGTCAAAGAAATAGTCAATCTGTTCTCTTCCCATTTGTTGAAGTAATCTGTTAAAGTGCCAATTTTTTTATTAAGTAAATTCCAATTGTAAAATTTAGGAATTTTTAAAAAATCGGCAAATGCTTTGTTAATTTGAAAAACAGAGATTTCTTCATTTACATCTTTTTTCAGAATTAAAATACCAATTCCCAAACTCTCAATAATATTTGTAAAAATTAGCTGTTCAGAGGTTTTAGAAAGATTTTGTTTTCTATTTTTTTCTAGTAATAAAGCAGTTTTATTGTGTAAAGGATTTTTTCTTTTTTCTGTGGATATTGTATTGGAGTAATCATCAAACAAGAGACAATCAATCGATTTTTCTATGTCTGTAAATAGTTTTTTCAAATATTCTGTAAACAAATAAAATTGAAATATGAGCAACAAAGAAAATCCAATAGTATTTACGAGAAAGCCTTTTTTGTAGCTAAAAACGATGATTACACCATTAATTATCAATAATAAAACTCTAATTATAATTTGAATATATTGTGGTTTTCCCATTTATAATTGATGTTTCTCTAACCTTCTATACAAAGCTGCTCTTGTTAAACCCAAGTCTTTTGCAGCCTTAGAAATATTGCCTTGATGTTTTTGAATAGCTTGTTGCACTAACAATTTTTCTGCTTCTTCTAAATTTAAACTATCTGTTAAATTTACATCTATTTTTTTTGTTGAAAAATGCAAATCTAAAACCTCAATTTTTGGATTGTCAGTAATAATTACAGCACGTTCTACAATATGTTCTATTTCTCTTATATTTCCTGGCCAGTGATAATTTTCCATCGCTTTTAAAGCTTCTTTTGTAAAACTATCAATTTTTTTACGATATTTCTGCGTTAGTTTTTCTAAAAAATGATTTGCTAATAATTTAATATCATCAGTTCTTTCTCTTAATGCTGGCAGATTTAATTCAATCGTATTTATTCTGAACAATAAATCTTGTCTAAAGGTTTGTTCATCTACCATTTTATGAATTGGTGCGTTTGTAGCGCAAATAATTCTTACATCTAAATCTCTTTCTTTTCCTTCTCCTAAACGTGTTATTTTTCTATTTTGAATAACAGTTAACAATTTAGATTGTAAATGGAGTGGAAGATTGCCAATTTCATCTAAGAAAATAGTACCACCTTTTGCCAATTCAAATCTACCTAATGTATCTTTTTGAGCGTCTGTAAATGCTCCTTTTGCGTACCCAAATAATTCACTTTCGAATAAATTTTCATTCAAAGAACCCAAATCCACGTGAATAAAAGGATGATTTTTTCTGTGAGATTGTAAATGAATTTCTTTTGCAAACACAAATTTTCCTGTTCCATTTTCACCTAAAATTAGCACATTAGCATCAGTTGGTGCCACTTTTTGCACCAAATTAATGGCAGATTGCATTACAAGAGATTTCCCAATAATATGTTCTGTTTTTTTATGAAAATCTTTATCTTGCTGCTCTTGTATCGTTTCTAATTGCGTGTTTTTTCTTTTAGAACGAGCTAATTCTACACCAGCATTTACAGCAGCATATAGTTTTTCTGTGGTCCAAGGTTTTAAAATAAAATCAGTAGCACCTTTTTTAATAGCATCTACAGCCAAATTTACGCTACCAAAAGCAGTCATTAATAAAATGGTAGTTTCTGGGCTAATTTCTTTGATGTTTTTCAACCAATACAAACCTTCTTTACCATCTTCAAAACCAATTCTGTAATTCATATCTAACAAAATAACATCAAATGTGTTTTTAGTTAGATGAGTATGAATATTCTGTGGATTATTTTCGGTAATTATTTTTGAAAAATACTTTTTCAAGCTAATTCTTGCTGAAAATAGAATATCATCATCATCATCCACAATTAAAATGGAAGCTTCTTTTTTTCTCATACTACATAATTACCATTTTGTTTGAATATGAACAAATATATGTTCGTTTTTGAACACATTAAATATTTTGATTATTTTTAAATAATTGATAATCAATATTTTACTATTTATTATTCGTTGGCATATTTCTGGCATAAAAATTATCAAACGAACTAGAAATTATGGATAAGCAGATTACACCTAAAAATAAAAAGACAAAAAAGATGTTGTTATGGGGACTTCCAATTATTTTTTTAGGAGCAATTATTTTAATGAATGCAACTAGAAAAAAACAAGTGAATTTACAGAAAGATACTATTAGCATTCGTGAAGTAGAAAAAGGTGATTTTGAAGATGTTGTCTTGTTTAATAGTACAGTAGAGCCAAAGACTTCAGTTTTGGTGAATGTAATTCAAGGTGGTTCTGTTTCAGAAATTTTTGTAGAAAGTGGACAAACCATCAAAAAAGGAACACCACTTTTAAAAGTATATAACCCGAATGCAGAACTAAATTATCTAACGCAAGAAACTGCAATGGTTGAGCAAATTAATAATTTGAGAAATTTAAGAGTGAATATTAAAAATCAGCAATTAAGTTTAGATCAACAATTATTAAGCATAAATAATGATTTTAGGAATGCTTCAAGACAATATAAATTAGACTCTACTTTATACAAAAAAGAAGTAATTGCAAGAAACGATTATCAAAAAACAAGTCAAGAATACACATTTCAAAAAGAAAGAAGTGGGGTTATAAAAAAGAGCGTTAAAAGTGAAAAAAGAAGTAGAGACGTACAATTATCTAGAATTAATTCCTCACTCATAAATATGGAAAAAAGTTTAGAATTGTTACGTAAAAACAAAGAGAATTTTACTGTAAAAGCACCTGTAGATGGTTTGTTATCTTCTTTTAATCCTATTTTAGGTGAGAGTTATAATCAAGGACAGCCTATTGGTAAAATGGATGTTTTAGATGGTTATAAATTGGTTGCAAAAGTAGATGAATATTACATTTCTAAATTACAAGAAGGTATTAATGGAAGTGTGGCTGTAGAAAGTAAAAATTATAAAATTAAAATTTCTAAAGTGTTTCCAGAGATTGAAAGCGGACAATTTAGAATAGAATTAAATTTTGAACAGGATTCACTTTCATCAGCAATAAAAAGAGGAATGTCTTTAAAAACAAAAATGTTTTTATCTGGCAAAACTGAGGCATTATTAATTCCTAAAGGATTGTTTTATCAAAGTACAAACGGAAAATGGGTTTTTGTCTTAGATTCAGATAATAAAGCAGTAAAAAGAAATATAAAAATTGGTAGAGAAAATCCTTTCTATTACGAAGTTTTAGAAGGTTTACAAGAAGGAGATAGAGTTATAACCTCTAATTATGATGATTTTAAAGATGTGGAAGAAGTAAATATTCTTTAGAAAAAAGAAATAAGAAAATAAATAAAAGATAATAACAAATAAAAAACACTCAAAAATGATAAAAATAACAGATTTAGTAAAAGTTTACAGAACAGAAGAAGTAGAAACAACAGCTTTAAACAAGTTGAGTTTAGAAGTTAAAAAAGGTGAATTCGTATCAATAATGGGAGCATCTGGTTGTGGAAAATCTACGCTTTTAAACATTATTGGGTTGTTAGACGCACCAAATGATGGAAGTTATTTGTTTGATGAAACAGAGGTTGCAAAATTCAACGAAAAACAAAGAGCGAGTTTACGCAAAGCAAATATTGGTTTTGTGTTTCAGAATTTTAATTTAATTGATGAATTAACTGTGTATGAAAATGTAGAATTACCATTAATCTACAACAAAGTAAAAGCATCTGAAAGAAAACAACGAGTTACTGAAATTTTAGAAAGAATTGGTATTGCACACAGAGCAAAGCATTTCCCACTCCAATTATCTGGAGGACAACAACAAAGAGTTGCAGTTGCAAGAGCTTTGGTAACCAATCCTAAACTAATTTTAGCAGATGAGCCTACAGGAAATTTAGACAGTAAAAGCGGAAATGATGTAATGGAATTATTAACAGAATTACACGCAACTGGTTCTACAATTGTAATGGTTACTCACTCTGCTTACGATGCACAATTTTCATCAAGAATTATTACGCTAAAAGATGGAGAAGTAATATCAGAAAAGACAAATGAACATAAAGTAGATGTATTGGTTCAGTAATATTTTTTTGTAAGAATTAAGGAGTTAGGAAGAAAGAGAAAGTTTCATTTGGCTTAAAGCATATTGCTTGAGGCATAAAAGCATATAATAATGTTTAAAATTTGGTTTAAAATATTTTTTAGAAATCAGCAAAAAAACTGGTTAAATACAGTAATAAATATTAGTGGTTTAACGCTTGGTTTGGCAGGTTTGTTAATCGTTTTATTATATTTAAATGAAGAAAAAAGTTACAATCAATGGAATCCTAATAAAAAAGATGTATACAGAATAAACTTAAATCTTCCAAAAGCAAAAGAGATTTGGCATACTGTAAATGCAGGAATGTACCTTACATTTCCTAAAGAAATACCAGAAATTACTGAGGCTTTAATGGTTAAACCTTTTTATAGAAGTAGAGTTCTACAACACAATAATGTTTTTGAATTTAACGATAAAACTATTTTTACAGAACCACAATTTTTTGATTTTTTTCCATTTGAAATTATCCAAGGTTCTGCTGATAAGTTTAAGGAAACAAGAACCAATATTGCCATTTCTAAAGAATATGCAGAGCGTATTTTTAAGGGTGAAAAAGCAGTTGGTAACTCTGTAAAAATTGGTGAAATAGATTATATCGTTTCTGCTGTCTATAACATTCCTAAAAACTCGCATCAAGAACCAGATTTATTATTGCAGTTTTCTGAAGATTTTGAAGTGAATTGGGGAAATCATAATAATGAGGTGTTTTGTAGAATTACAAAAGGAGCTGATTTAGAAGCTGTAATCAAAAAAATGAATCAAATTATTATTGATAAAAAGTATAAACCTATTTTCAAAGAAGAAGGAATTACACAAGAAGATTTTGATAAACAATATGGAATACAAACAACTCTTTTAGATAAATTAGATACTATTTATTTAGAAAATTCTGCAAAAGTAGCAGGACCAAGTGGAACAGGAAATTATCAATTATTAATGATTTTGTTAAGTTTATCAATCTTACTTATTGTTATTTCTTGTGTAAATTTCATCAACTTATCAATAGCTTCTGCAAGTCAAAGATCTAAAGAAGTTGGTGTAAAGAAAACATTAGGTTTATCTAAAAAACAACTCTTGTTTCAATATGTATTCGAAATTGTTTTTCAAGGATTAATTGCTTTTATTTTGGCATTAATAATAGTAGAATTAGCATTGCCATTTTTTAATGAATTTGTGCAGAAAGAAATTTCTATACTTCACACAAATTCTTTACTAACACTATTTGTTTCTGCAATTTGTATTTCACTTTTTGTGGGAAGTATTCCAGCAATATATTTATCTAATTTTAAAGTGATAGAAGTTTTAAAAGGAAGTATTTCTAAAAGTAAAAAAGGAAATTTAGCTAGAAACTTAATGTTAGGATTGCAGTTTTTAATATCAGGTTTTTTTATTATCAGTATGCTAATTGTTGGTAATCAAATTAATTATATGATGGAAAAAGATTTAGGTTTAAATAATGAACAAATACTTTCTGTAGATGTTTTTAATATTAAAAATGAATATAAAAAATACCAACTAATAAGAGATGTTTTATCAAAAAATGAAAATATTATTGATGTTTCATCAAGTATGTTTATTCCTGGAGAAGGCTATGTAAATGGTACTTCACTTAGACATAAAATAAATAATAAAAGTTTTAATTCTGCTGCAAATCCTGTAGATTTTAATTATATCAATTTTGCTAAAATTAATATTTTAAAAGGCAGAAATTTTTCTAAAGATATTGCTTCAGATACTATTAATAAAATAATTATAAACGAAACTGCAGCTAAAAAATTAGGAATTTATAATAATCCTATAGGCGAAAAAATAGGTCTAGGTTGGATAGAAGATGATAAACCAGGTTTTGAAGTAATAGGTATGATACAAGATTATCATTTTGATGGTTTTGATACAAAGATTGCACCTATGTTTATGATTCATTGGGCTAGTGTAGATTTTGTAAGAAATTGGATGTCTGCATTTCAATTTAAAATCAAATCAAATAATCTAGATAATACAATTGCAGAAATAGAAGAATTTTGGAAACAAAATATAGATGCTAAATACCCTTTTTCTTATGAGTTTTTAGATCAGAAATTTGCTAAAACCTATGATAAGTTTAAGCAACAACAAACGCTATTTTTAATCTTATCTATTTTAGTAATTGTCATCTCATTATTAGGCTTATTTGCTTTATCAACACTTACAATTCAACAGAGATTAAAAGAAGTTGCCATTAGAAAAACGTTAGGTGCTTCTGTAAAAGAAATTATTTTTCAGTTACTAAAAAGCTTTCTTAAAATCGTCGTTATTTCATCAATAATACTAATTCCTATTGCTTATTATTTTATGCAAAATTGGTTAGATAATTTTGTTTACAGAACAGAAATGCCTTATGTACCTTACATAATTACACCAATAATTCTAATTGCCTTAGTCTTTGCTGTGGTTGGTTTAAAAGCATATAATGCTACTAAAATTGATTTAATAAAATATTTAAAATTCGAATAATTATGATACAAATTTGGTTTAAAATATTTTTTAGAAATCTTAAGAAAAACGGGTTAAATGCGCTTATAAATATTAGTGGATTAACATTAGGTTTGGTAGGTTTAATAATTGTACTGTTGTATTATAATGAAGAAAGTTCTTATGATCAATGGAATCCTAATAAAGATGAAATTTATAAGGTTGGTCACGCTTTTTCTGACGGCCAATTATTTGATGATAGTACTACCCCTGAAGGAGCAAAATCAACAGAAATAATTCCAGAAATTTCTGATTACTTAGTAATGCCTTCTTGGTATAATAGTGATTTGTTAAAAGCTGAAGAAAAATCTTTTTACAGTAAAAAAATAGTTTTAAGTACAGCAAATTTCTTTGAATTTTTTCCACATAAATTAATAGAAGGCAATTTAGATAATATTTTAAATTCTAAAAATGATGTTGTTATTTCTAATAAGATTAAAAAACAATTTTTTGGTTCTAAAAATGCATTAGGGAAAACTATTAGAATAGGTAAGAGAGATTTTAATGTAAATGGTGTTTATGAACTCAGTAAACCATCAACATTAGAACCAGATGCTGTAATTTTTTATGTACAAAATAAAGATTATGCGAACAATTGGGGTGCATTTTCTAATCATACGTATTACAAAGTAAAAAGTGGAACAGATATTAAAGAATTAGAAAAAAAACTACAACAAGTTTTTATCGATAATTATTACAAAAAAGAAGCACAAGAAAGTGATTTAACAGTTAATGAGTATATAGAACAACAAGGTTCTACACCTTTTTTAGAAAAATTAAGTAGCTTTAGATTACATTCTAAAGGAGATTTAGGCCCATTAGAAGGGAAAGGAAATTATCTTTTTTTAATGATAATGTTAGCATTGTCTATATTAATTATTATCATTTCTAGTATTAATTTTATCAACTTATCTATAGCTTCTGGCAGTCAACGAGCAAAAGAAGTAGGTGTTAAAAAAACATTAGGAATTAGCATACAGAATTTAAGATTTCAATACGCTTTCGAAATTGTAATTCAATGTATAATATCTCTGGTATTTGCATTGTTAATTGCTGAATTAATTCTACCGACTTTTAATAATTATTTAGAAACCAGTTTAACATTATCATCTGTAAAATTAATTTTTCAAGTATTCTTATTAACCTTTTGTATAGCTATTTTTATAGGAATTTTGTTTGCATTCTATATGTCTAATTTTAAAACGATTACTGTTTTAAAAGGCAATTTCTCGAGAAATAAAAATATGGTCTTTTTTAGAAACGGAATGTTGGGTTTACAATTTATAATTTCTGGGTTTTTTCTAATTGGTGGTTTAGTGGTGCAACATCAAATAAAATATATGAATTCTAAAGAACTTGGTTTTTCTGGCAAACAAGTATTAGTGGTAAATTTTGCTGATAATCAAGATAAATGGAAAAGGTACCAGTTGATAAAAAACGTTTTTAAAAACGATGCAGATATTTTAGGAATTTCTTCAAGCTTTGAAACACCAGGAACAGATCAGGATTTTTCTCAAGATTTAGAGTACAAAGAAAATATTGTAGATACTAAGTTTATTCCTGTTGATTATGGCAACTTTAAAATGTTAGAAATAGAAATGAAATTAGGAAGAAGCTTTTCTAAAAACTTTGCTTCAGATTCAATTACTGCTATAATATTAAACGAAACTGCTGTAAATAGATTAGGTATTAAAGAACCTATTAATACCTCTTTAAATGCATTTGGTAAAAAATATAAAATTATTGGGGTTGTAAAAGATTATCACGTAAATGGTTTTGATAGAAAAATTAAACCCATATTTTATGTGCATTTTAATTCTTTGAGCTGGTTAAAGTACAATTTACAGAATGTACAATTCAAACTAAAACCAGAAAATATGCAAAAAACAATTACAAAAATAGAAGATTTTTGGAGTACAGAATTAGAACCAGGTTTCCCATTTTCATATCATTTTGTAGATAAGGAATTTAAAAAAACCTTTAAAAAATATGAGCAACAGCAAACGCTTTCTGCCATTTTAACAATTGTTGTAATTGTGGTTGCTTTGTTAGGTTTATTCGCTTTAGCAACACTAACAATTCAACAACGTTTAAAAGAAGTTGCCATTAGAAAAACATTAGGAGCTTCTGTAAAAGAAATTATGTTTCAGTTACTAAAAAGCTTTCTGAAAATCGTTATTATTTCATCAATAATACTAATTCCTATTGCCTACTATTTTATGCAAAATTGGTTAGATAATTTTGTTTACAGAACAGAGATGCCTTATATACCTTATATACTTACACCAATTATTTTAATTGTTTTAGTCTTTCTTGTGGTAGGTTTAAAGGCATACAATGCTACTAAAATTGATTTAATAAAATATTTAAAATTCGAATAATTATGTTACAAACTTGGTTTAAAATATTCTTTAGAAATAGTAAAAAAAACTGGCTAAATATTTTAGTAAATATTTTAGGCTTAACAGTTGGTTTTGCTGGCTTATTAATTGTTTTACTATACTTTAATGATGAGCAAAGTTACAATGCAGATAATACCAACGTAAATGAAATTTACAGGGTAATTCATAAAATGCCTGATGGAGATATATGGGATAGTAGTACAGATGTAGAAGGCGCAAAATATGAAGAAGAAATACCAGAAATAAACTCCTTTTATTTAAGTGATGGTTGGTTAAATAGTTCAGTTGTTAAAATAGGAGGAAAGCAACAATTTGTAGAAGATATACTAAAAGGAAATGATAATTTTTTCGATTTTTTTTCTTTCGATATTGTAGAAGGAAGTGTTAGTAGTTTTAAAACAGGTAAAAATAATTTAGCAATTTCAGAGGAACAAGCTAAAAACTTGTTTGGGAATAAATCAGCTATAGGGAAAACGATAGAGTTTTACAATAGAAACTTTATAATTACTACAGTTTTTAAAATAGTTGGGAAACATTATTTTATGCCAAAAATGGTCATTAAGTTTGATGAAGAGCCATCAAGTCATTGGGGTAGTTTCTCTAAAAACCTTTTTGTAAAAACGAATAAAAACAGTGATTTAAAGGAATTAAATAAAAAAGCAAATGACGTTTGGTATAAAAATGCTATTGAACCACAAGCAAAAAAAGAAGGTATAGATCCTAAAGAGTATAATGAAAAATACGGAACAGAAATCATATTCGAACCTTTAAAAGACATTCGTCTAAAAACTATAGCAGAAGAAGCTGGTCCAGAAGGAAAAGGAAATTATCAATTGATATTGATAATGTTGTCTTTATCAATTTTATTGATTCTAATTTCTTGTGTAAATTTTATCAACCTTTCAATAGCATCAGCAACTCAAAGAGCTAAAGAAGTAGGCGTAAAGAAAACATTAGGTTTATCTAAAGTAAAATTAGTACAACAATATGCTTTAGAAATTGTTTTTCAAGGATTTATAGCTATGATTTTATCATTAGTATTAGTAGAATTAATTCTTCCTTCTTTCAATAATTTTATGAGGAAAGAAATATCAATTCTAAATTTTGATATACTTGCCAAAATTGTATTGGTTGCTTTACTAGTATCTATAATTATAGGTCTTATTCCAGCAATTTATTTATCAAAGTTTAAATCTGTAGAAGTTTTAAAAGGAAATATTTCTAGAAGTAAAAAGGGGGTTTTTGCAAGAAATATAATGTTAGGATTACAATTTTTAATCTCAGGTTTTTTCTTAACTGCTTCTTTAATTATTTATAGTCAAGTAGATTATATGATGAACAAAGATTTAGGTTTTAAAGGAGATCAAGTTGTTTTTGTATCTATAAATGAATTTAAAGACAGGTATAAAAAATACCAATTGGCAAAAAAAGAACTCATAAAACACCCAAATATAGAGGTTATTACCAGTAATTCTTATATAATTGGTGGAGGAAGTGCTAACTCTACAAACGTAGATTATAAAGGAGTTTCTGTGCAAACAAATGGAAATGCAATCGATTTTAATTATCTACAAACTATGGATATTCAATTATTAAAAGGTAGATTTTTAGAAGAAGATAGAGCTTCAGACACGCTTAAAAATATCTTGATAAATGAAACTTTGGCAAAAGAATTTAATATATATGATGATCCAATAGGTAAAAAAGTAAATGCAGGTTATGGAGGAGAAGATAATGATGGGAAAAATCTAAATATTGTTGGTATGGTTAAAGATTATCATATTAATGGTATGGATGCTAAAATACCACCAATGATGCTAATGCATTGGAATAGTTTTGGTTGGATGAAACGAAATTTTTGGAAAATGCAGTTTAAAATCAAACCAGAAAATGTGCAAGAAACATTACTATTTATAGAAAATTATTGGAAAAAAAATGTCGAACAAGGTTATCCTTTCAATCCACAATTTTTAAACAAACGTTTTGCAAGAACCTATGCAAAATATCAGAAACAAAAAACGTTATTTTTCATTTTAACAACAGTGGTCATTATCATTTCTTTATTAGGCTTATTTGCTTTGGCAACATTAACAATTCAGCAAAGATTAAAAGAAGTTGCTATTAGAAAAACTTTAGGAGCGTCAGTAAAAGAAATAATGTTTCAGTTAATTAAAAGTTTTTTAAAAATCACTTTAATTTCATCAGTAATTTTAATACCAATTGCTTATTATTTTATGCAAAACTGGTTAGAAAATTTTGTGTACAGAATAGATATGCCAATTTTACCATTTATAATTACACCCATAATATTATCCATTTTAGTCTTTGTAATAGTTGGTTTAAAAGCATTTAATGCCACAAAAATAGACTTGATAAAGTATCTAAAGTTTGAATAATTATTTGGGCGTTCCCTAAAAAGGTCGGGCTTTCCATTATATCTTTTTGCTTAAAAAAGCAAAAAGGATGTCATTCCAATCCCTAACGCAAAACAGCTTTTAGAATTTTCTAAAAGCTGTTTTTAATGTATAAAAATTAAGTGATTACTTGTTGTCAATCCAGTTTTTAGCATTTACAAAAGCTTCTAACCAAGGAGAAACTTCGTCTTTTCTGTTAGCAGGATAGTTTGCCCAATTCCATTGAAAAGTAGAACGCTCAATATGTGGCATTGTTATTAAATGTCTTCCAGATTTATCAGACATCATTGCAGTATTAAAATCAGAACCATTAGGATTGTTAGGGTAGCCTTCATAACCGTATTTTGCAACAATATTATAATTGCTTTCTTCTTCTGGTAAGTTGAATTTTCCTTCTCCGTGAGAAATCCAAACACCTAATTCTGTGCCTGCTAAAGAAGATAACATTACAGAATTATTTTCTTGAATTTTTACAGAAGTAAAAGAACTTTCGTGTTTATGAGAATCGTTATGAACTAATTTTCCGTGTACTTTATGATCTGGATTTATCAAATCTAATTCCATCCATAATTGTGCTCCATTACAAATACCAACAGATAAAGTATCTTCTCTTTTAAAGAAGTCTTTTAAAGCTTTTTTAGCTTTTGCATTGTATTTAAAAGCACCAGCCCAACCTTTAGCAGAACCTAAAACATCACTATTAGAAAAACCACCAACAGCACCAATAAACTGAATATCTTCTAATGTTTCACGTCCAGAAATTAAATCTGTCATATGTACATCTTTCACATCAAAACCAGCTAAATACATTGCATTTGCCATTTCACGTTCAGAATTAGAACCTTTTTCACGAATAATTGCCGCTTTTGGTTTTTTACTTTTAGCTCCAATTTTTGGAAGTTTTCCTGTAAATTTCTTTGGAAACGTATATTTTAAAGGCTGATTTTTATAATTACCAAACCTGTCTTGAGCTAAATTATTAGCTGTTTGCTTTTGATCTAATAAGAAAGAAGTTTTATACCAAACATCTCTAATTTCAGCAACATCAAATGTGAAATTTTCTTCACCATTTTGAATAGTTACAGTTCCTGAATTGTTTGCAGAACCAATATTAAAAAATTCAATATTGTTTTCTGATAAAATTGTTTCTACAGAAACATCTGCTTGAAAAACTATTCCAGAATTTTCAGCAAATAAAACTTTGATAGAATCTTCTTCATTTAAAGACGATATATTAAAATCTGCTCCTAAATTTACATCAGCAAAACACATTTCTAACAATGTTGTAATCAATCCACCAGAAGCAACATCGTGTCCAGCAGTAATTTTATCAGCTTTAATTAACTCTTGAATTGTATTAAAAGTATTCTTTACAAAAGCACTGTTTTTTACATCTGGAGCTTGATTTCCAATTGTATTTAAAACTTGGTGAAAAGAACTTCCTCCTAATTTAAATTCATCCTGAGAAATATTAATATAATAGATATTTCCTCCATCAATTTTTATAAGAGGTTCTACAACTTTACTGATTTCATTACAGTTTCCTGCAGCAGAAATAATAACAGTTCCTGGAGCAATTACTTCATCATCAGCATATTTTTGCTTCATTGATAAAGAATCTTTTCCTGTTGGCACATTGATTCCTAAATCTATAGAAAATTCTGAAACGGCTTTTACTGCTTTGTATAAACGAGCGTCTTCACCTTCATTTTTACAAGGCCACATCCAGTTAGCTGATAATGAAATTGAATCTAAATTATCTTTTAAAGGAGCCCAAATAATATTGGTTAAAGATTCTGTAATTGCATTTCTACTTCCTGCAGCAGGATCAATTAAACCAGAAATAGGAGAGTGCCCAATTGAAGTTGCAATTCCTTCTTTTCCTTTATAATCTAAGGCCATTACACCAACGTTATTCAACGGAATTTGTAACGGGCCAACACATTGTTGTTTGGCAACTTTACCACCAACACATCTGTCTACTTTATTTGTTAGCCAATCTTTACAAGCAACAGCTTCTAACTGTAAAACTTGTGTTAAATAGTTTTTAAAATTCTTAACTTTATATCTTGAATTTTTATAGTTTCTTTTTACAGTTTTATCTGTTAAAATAGTTTTAGGAGAAGAACCAAACATATCTTCTAAAGCCAAATCCATAGGTTTTTCTCCTGTAGTTTTAGACTCAAAAGTAAATCTGTCATCTCCTGTAACTTCACCAACGTCATAAATAGGAGAACGTTCTCTATCTGCAATTTTGTGTAAAGTTTTTAAGTGTTTATCAGCAATTACTAATCCCATTCTTTCTTGAGATTCGTTTCCAATAATTTCTTTTGCTGATAAAGTTGGATCGCCAACTGGTAATTTATCTAAATCTATTTTACCACCAGTATCTTCTACTAATTCTGATAAACAATTCAAATGTCCTCCAGCTCCATGATCGTGAATAGAAACAATAAAGTTCTCTTCACTTTCTACCATTCCACGAACTGCATTTGCAGCACGTTTTTGCATTTCTGGGTTCGATCTTTGTACTGCATTTAATTCAATTCCTGAAGCAAATTCTCCAGTGTCTGCTGATGAAACTGCAGCACCACCCATTCCAATTCTATAGTTTTCTCCACCAAGAATTACAATTTTATCACCTTTTTTTGGAGTGTCTTTTAAGGCTTGATCAGCTTTTCCATAACCAATTCCACCAGCTTGCATAATCACTTTATCAAAACCAAGTTTTCTTGCAGGTGAATCACTTACAGAAGAATTTTCTTCGTGTTCAAAAGTTAATACAGAACCAGTAATTAAAGGTTGTCCGAATTTATTTCCAAAATCAGACGCACCATTTGAGGCTTTTATTAAAATATCCATTGGAGTTTGGTATAACCAATCTCTTGCTTCAAATTTGTTTTCCCAATATCTTGTATTTTTAACGGAATCTATAGACGCTTCTAAACGAGAATAAGAAGTCATATAAACTGCAGTTCCTGCTAAAGGTAAAGAACCTTTTCCTCCTGCAAGTCTATCTCTAATTTCTCCTCCTGAACCAGTTGCTGCTCCATTAAAAGGTTCTACAGTTGTAGGGAAATTATGTGTTTCTGCTTTTAATGAAATTACAGATTCAAAATCTTGCGTTTGATAAAAATCTGGTTTGTCTGCTGTTTTTGGCGCAAACTGTTCCACTTTTGGACCTTTTATAAAAGCCACATTGTCTTTGTATGCAGAAACAATATCATTAGGAAATTTTTTTGATGTTTCTTTTATCATTTTGAATAGGGAAGTAGGTTGTTCTTCGCCATCAATCACAAAAGTTCCGTTAAATATTTTATGTCTACAGTGTTCTGAGTTTACTTGACTGAAGCCAAAAACTTCAGAATCTGTTAATTTTCTTCCTATTTTTTTAGCTACACTTTCTAAATATTCAACTTCTTCATCACTTAAAGATAAACCTTCTTGTTGGTTGTAAGCAGCTATATCATCAATATTTAAAATTGCTTCTGGTTGAATGTCAATTGTAAATGATTCTTGGTTTAAACCATTAAATTTCTCTGAAATCATTGGGTCAAAATCCGTAAAATCTTCAGAAACAGCAGTAAATTCTTCAATTCTAATGATGTTTTTAATCCCCATATTTTGAGTAATTTCAACTGCATTTGTACTCCAAGGAGTTATCATAGCTGCTCTAGGCCCAACAAATAAAGCATCAATTGATGCTTCTTCTATTTTAGGTTGATTTGCAAATAACCAAGTAAGCTTAGAAATTGTTGTTTTAGCAAATTCTTTTGTTGTTTGAACAACAAATACTTTGCTGTTTTTGTTTCCAAAGAAATGAATCATTATAGTGTTGTGTTTGCTTGTTGTTGTAAAAAAGCAAATTTACTTATTTTCGACTGATTTTTAACGAATTATTTTATTGAAATTAGGTAGTTATTCACTTGTTTATGAACCAAAAAAAGCGATTCAAATGTGAATCGCTTTTTACTTAATTGAGTGTTCTTTTTGTAAATACCTTAATCTACAGAAAAAATAGTTTTATTGTTTGATAAATTTTTGGGTTAGTGTTTTATCATCTTGAGAAAATCTTACAATGTAAAGTCCGTTTTTTAGAGAGGAAACATCTACTTTATTAGAATTTACTACCTTTTTAGAAAGTACTTTTTTACCAATTAAATTATAAATTTCTACAGAAAAAGAATCGGTTTTAGTTAAAAATAACGTGTCTCCTTTTAACGGATTTGGATAGATATTTAATTGAGAAAAAATATTTTTAGTAATATCTAATGTACCGTTAAAATTACCAATATCGCTTACAGTATTAGATGCAAAGAAAGACCATTCTTTTTGTTCATTATAATCTGTGGTAGGTCCTTTAACATCAGAATTTCTTCTAAGTGTTATGTTTTGTCCAAAATCTGTTGTCCCATCTAAATCACCAATAATATCTATTAAAACATCGTTTTTGAAAAGACCAACTCTATCATCACCATTAAAAGTCATCGGAGTTACATTTGCAACTTCTACATCTTTTTCTGCTATCAATTTAGGATCAGTTGTAGAGCCATTAATTATTACATAAACATTATTTATGTTTAATGTACCTGAAAGTTGTAGTGGTGTTTCCCAAACTCCTCCTGATTGTCTTTTAATAGAATATGGAGATAAATCTACATTGTTACTCGTTAAATTTACGATTTCTATTGCCTTATTAAATCCTGAACCTTCTACATACTCTGAGAAAAATATTTCAGAAATATTGTTACTTCCATCAGTAGTTACAGCAGATACAGAACCTGATAAACTAGATTTAAGATTCGCTTTATCTTCAGCTAAAACTGTTACAGCATAGGTTGTAGAGGTAGCTAAATTAGTTGCATTGTAAGTAGTATTTGTAGAAGTACCATTTAATGTACCATCTAAATAAATTTCATATTTTAAAATACCAGAATTATCAGTTGAAGCATCCCAAGTTACTTGAAAACTACTTCCTGTTTGATTTGAAATTACAATGTTTGATGGAGTAGAAGGTGCAGTTGTATCTGCTAGTGTTTTAGTGTTAAAAGCTGTAGAGTTTGCAGATTTGTTGTTAGCAACATCTTTAGCAATAATGGTAACACTATAATTAGTATTTGGCACTAAATTTTCTGCTTTGTAGCTAGTTGTTGTAGACTCGCCATTTTTAGTTCCGTTTAAAAGAATTTCGTAACCAGAAACTGCTTCATTATCTGTAGATGCAGACCAAGCAACATCAAAAGAACTTGTAGAAATATTAGAAACAGATACATTAGTAGGTATAGAAGGAGCTTCTGAATCTGAAGTTACAAAAATACCCCAAGAATCTACAGCAGCATCACCACCCCAAATTCTTGTTGCTAAATATGCGTTATCTATAAAAGGGTTTCTATTACCTTGTGCGTAAGTGTTAGCTGTATTTGAATGATACGTATTTCTTTGTCTTTCAAAATCAGAAACAGGGTCTTCTACATTCCATTTTAAAAATAAATCGATCATATCATCTGGTGTATTTGCATTGCTACCAACACCAACTACTGTTGGCAAACATTGGTCTCCATATCTTGTGTACATATACATCATCATTCTTGCTACATCTCCTTTCCATTCGTCTCCTGGATACCATCCACCAGAAACGCTTCCTGAATTTCCAGAACCTGTTGCAAATTTTTTGTTTCCACGTTCTCCATTATAACCAACATCTGAAGGTCTTAAATGATGTGCATCTGCTCCAGGACCAACAAATTCTAAGTTAGGATTTCCTAAAGATCTTGGGTAAGTGTGTTCTCTGTTCCAATCTCCTTGATTACCACCATTATCATTTATACCTCTTGTTCTAGATTCTTTACCAGAAGCAGAAAAACCATATATAAGTAAAACTTCTGCACTATTATTTGGGTTTACATCTGTTATTTTAGAAGCTTCCCAAACTCCAGGAGTATAAGTTAAAAAATTGGTGTGAGTTGAGTTGATTTTTGTAGCTAAATCTTGTTTTAAAGCAACTCCGCTTTTAGAAAAATCGAGTCCACTATAATAGCTTTCTTGCCCATAAATTGAAACCGATAATAAAACTGTTAATGCAAGTAATGTTTTTTTCATTATTTTTTGATGAATTTAGTATTGAATAATTTGTTGTCTACCTTAAATTGAAGAAAATAAATTCCTTTTGATAAAAAACTGACGTTAATTTGTTTTGATTTATTATGAATAGAAGTAATTTTTTTTCCGAGTACATTATATATAGAAATTTTTTCTATAGATATGTTTTTAGTGTTTCTAATATTTAAAAAATTATTTACTGGGTTTGGGTAGAATTGAATCTCTAATTCCTCAAAATTATCAACAGAAAGAGAAATTGCACTATGTTTTCCAAAATCACTAGCATCATTTTTATCAAAAATATCCCATTCATTATCAATATCGAAAGCAGTATTAGGTTGAGAAACACCACTTTTTCTTCTTAACGTTTTATCTTTTCCGAAATTTACTTTTCCACCATTGTAAACTCCAATAATATCGATTAATACATCATTTTTAAACAAACCAACAGGATCATCTCCATTAAAATTTATGGGTGCTCCAAAATTTGTATCTCCATCATGCACTCTTATAGAATCTGCTATTTGAATTAAAAAGTTACCAGCAGCAACCGCATTTGAAGATTTACTTGCAGTATGTTCTCCTGCAGCTTCATTTACAATTACATAAACATCTTGAGATTTTATTGTACCTTTAAGAGGCATATTCCATTCCCAATCATCACCTGCATTTACACCTCCATTTGATTGTCTTTTGATACTGTATAAACTTAAATCGATATCAGTATTAGTTAAGTTTACAATTTCTAGAGCCTTGTTATTGCTTTCTCCTTCTAAATATTCAGAGAAAAATAATTCGTTAGCAGTAGTAGTAGAACCATCTGTTGTTGTTGCGTTTACAGCTGTGCTTAAGGCAGATTTATTATTTACTGCATCTTTTGCTAAAACTTGAATAGCATAAGTTCTAGATGTTGTTAAATTGGCAACAGTATAAGTAGTTTCTGTAGTTGATGCAATTTCATTCCCATTTAAAAACACTTCATATCCTGTTACTGCAGAATTATCTGTAGAAGCATCCCAAGAAACTTTAAAAGACGCTCCTGTTTCATTACTAATTATAATGTTTGTTGGTACACTTGGAGCGTCTGTATCTACTAATGTTGTTGCGTTTGATGCTATACTTTGAGCAGATAAATTATTAGCTATATCTTTTGCTAAAACAGTAAAAGAAAAGTTAGTATTAGATTTTAAACCAGTAATTTTTGTATTTGTTGTAGTTGTGTTTTTTACTAAATTTCCATCAACAAAAACATCATAACTTGTTGTCTTTGTATTGTCTGTAGATGCATCCCAAGAAATATCGACAGAAAAAGTAGTAATATTAGAAAATGTAATATTTGTTGGAGTAGAAGGTGCTTCTGTATCTGAACTAGTATAAATACCCCAAGTATCTTCTGCTTTAGGTCCTCCCCAAATTCTTGTTGCTAAAATCGGATTGTCTATAAAAGGGTTTCTATTTCCTTGAGCATTTAGATTTGAAGTATTTTCGTGATATGTATTTCGTTGTCTTTCGAAATCAGAAACAGGATCTTCTGCATTCCACTGTAAAAATAAATCGATCATATCATCTGGAGTAGAGGAATTGTCTCCAATTCCGATGTTTGTCATTAAACATCTATCACCATATCTAACATACATATACATCATCATTCTAGCAACATCTCCTTTCCATTCATCTCCTGGATACCAACCAGCATTGACTTGCGCTCCAGAATTTCCAGTACCAGCCGTAAATTTTCTATTATTTCTAGATGAGTTTCTTTGTGCATCTGCAGGTCTTAAGTGATGTGCATCTGAACCTGGACCAGAATCTGACAATGCTGGAACTCCTAAAGATTGAGAAAAAACATGTTCTCTGTTCCAATCTCCTGAACTACCACTATTATTATTTATTCCACGAGTTCTATCGTTAGTAACATCTGAATCTGAACCATTTTCATAACCGTAAATAAGTAAAACTTCTGCACTATTTGCAGGATTTACATCTGTTGCTTTACTGGCATCCCAAACTTGATTGTAAAATAAAAATTGAGTATGTGTACTAATAATTTTAGTAGCCAATTCTTCTTTTAAAGTTACACCTGTTAGATTTAAGTTAACATCATTATAATAGGCTTGTTGCCCAAAACTAATTTTGGTTAGAGCAAGAGCAAAAAAAAGTATAATTTTTTTGTACATAAACTGTTTTTTATAAAACAATTTCTTTTTCGGTTTTTGATACTTTACAAATCGCAATAAAAATGTAAAATTATTTTTTTTCTAAAAGCGCCATGTAAAATCCGTCAAAACCAGAAATGTGAGCCAATACTTTTTTATCTTTTACAAAGGTAAACTCTTTTCCTGCTTCTGATGTTAAGAAAGTATTAACTTGATCTTGATTTTCTGAAGGTAAAATAGAACAAGTTGCATACACCATTTTCCCTCCAGGTTTTACCATTTTAGAATATTGTTGCAATACGTCTTGTTGTACTTTTTTGATGTTTTCTATAAATTCTGGTTGTAATTTCCATTTAGAATCAGGATTTCTACGAATTACCCCTAAACCAGAACAAGGCGCATCAATTAAAATTCTATCTGCTTTTCCGTGTAGTTTTTTAATAGGTTTTGTAGAATCAATTACACGCATATCTATATTGTGTGCTTTGTTTCTTTTAGCTCTTGCTTTTAGTTTACGAAGCTTACTCTCGTAAATATCCATTGCAATTATTTGTCCTTTGTTTTGCATTAAAGCAGATAAATGCAGGGTTTTACCTCCAGCACCTGCACAGGTATCTACTACTTTCATCCCGGGTTGTACATCTAAATAAGCTGCCACTAATTGCGATGAAGCATCTTGTACTTCAAAATAGCCATTATGAAAAGCTTCTGTTTTAAAAACATTAGCTCTTTCTGGTAAAATTAACGCATCAGGATGATGTGAAACAAATTCTGTATGTATGTTTTCTGTTTTTAATTTTTTCTGTAAAATTTCTCTAGAAATATTTAAAGTGTTGGTTCTTAAAATTACCTTTGCCTGTATATTTAATGCAGCAATTTCTTTAGTCCAAACTTCTTCACCTAATTCTTCTACACACATCTCATCCATCCAATCCGGAATTGATTCTCTATATTTTCGTGTTTTAGATAATTCCGCAAAACGTCCTTTTATTTTTCTTACAGGAACATCACCGATCTGATTCCAATCGGGTAAAGGAATTCCTCTTAAAACACACCAAACCGAAAACAATCTCCAAATATTATCTCTATCAAAAGGAACTTTAACTTCGGCGATTTCTGCGTATAAACGATTCCATCGTACAATTTCATAAATAGTTTCTGCAACAAACTTACGGTCTCTTGCTCCCCAACGTTTATCACGTTTCAGTGCTTTTTCTACAGCTTTGTCTGCGTAAACGCCTTCGTTAAAAATATCTCTAATGCTATCTATAACAGCAAATGTTAAGTTTCTATGTAATCTCATTTTACTTTGTAATGGGGTGCAAAGATACGTTAAATAAAAAGGTATTTTGTGTTTTGGTTATATATATTGATGTGTATTTAACAAAACTATCGATGCTTTAATAATTAGGTAAGTACTGTTTAATAAAAAGAATAGTTAAAAACAATTTATATTAATCTATATAAAGAAACCATTCAGCTTAGAAATTCTGTATTTGAACGAAAATAAATATAGTTAGTTAATCTAAAGGTGCATTTTTGTTAACATACGAATGCTCTTTTAATAATGTATAACAATTATTTTTGTAGTATATAATTTTGTACTGAGATTCGGAGTGTTTTTTTAATTTACTATTTTGTTAAGTAAGTGTTTAATAAATAATAAAAAAAAATACAAACTAATTTTTCAAAAATAAGATACATTTGCTTTTTTTTAATTACAAGTAAAACTAAGCATTTTAAAAATAGTAAAAGTTAATATAAAAGCATCTAAAACATAAATAATTTTATAAAAGAAAATAACTTATGCTCTGGTAGTATAATTTTTTTAGAAGGGGAGCTGAATCGAACATTTTGTAAGATTTAGCGTTTTTTTTTAAATTATAATATCGTTAAATATATATTCAAATTTCAAAGTCTTAAATATAAACAAACATCATATATATGGTAAATTTAATTAAATTTTGGTTAAAGGGTAATTCTTTAAAAAACTCAAAAGCTTTTTTTGTGTTTATTCTTTTGTTCTTCATTTTTGCTGCCCCCGTTCAGTTGTATGCGCAAGATACCGATGGCGATGGTATTGCCGATACAGTAGACCTTGATGATGACAACGATGGTATTTTAGATGCGGATGAAGGCGCATTTTTTGTAGCAAATATAACCCTTGATAATTACAGTGCAATTCCT
>JBGCFX010000260.1:0-3944 GCA_045110395.1 Polaribacter sp. | reverse complement strand
TTAACGTTACGTACATTCCACGTTGGTGGGGTTGCTGGTAACATTTCAGAAGAAAATAAATTAATTGCAAAGTTTGACGGTAATGTAACTATTGAAGATTTACGAACAGTAGTTGGTAAAGACAACGATGGTAAAGAAGTTGATATTGTAATTTCTAGAACTGCAGAGATTAAAATTACTGATAAAAAGACAGGAATAGTTCAGAGTACAAACATTTTACCTTACGGTTCTATTATTTTTGATAAAGAAAGAAAATCGATTAAAAAAGGAGATGTAATTGTACAATGGGATCCATTTAACGGAGTTATTGTTTCTGAATTTGGTGGTAAAGTTAAGTTCGATAATTTACAACAAGGTATTAATTACTCTGTAGAAATTGATGAGCAAACTGGTTTCCAAGAAAAAGTAATGATCGATTCTAAGAACAAAAAAATTATTGCTTCTTTAATTATTGAAGATAAAGATGGTAATGCTTTACGTTCTTATAGTTTACCTGTAGGTGCACACTTAATGATTGATGATGGTCAGATGGTTGAACAAGGTCATACTTTAGTTAAAATACCAAGAAAATCTGGTAAAGCAGGAGATATTACAGGAGGTTTACCACGTGTAACAGAATTGTTTGAAGCACGTAATCCTTCTAACCCATCTGTAGTTTCAGAAATTGATGGTGTTGTTTCTTTTGGTAAAATTAAAAGAGGTAATAGAGAAATTATTGTTGAATCTAAAACTGGAGATATTAGTAAGTATTTAGTAAAACTTTCTAACCAAATTTTAGTTCAAGAGAATGACTTTATCAAAGCTGGTATGCCTTTATCTGATGGAGCAACAACTCCTTCTGATATTTTAAGAATTAAAGGGCCATCTGCAGTACAAATGTACTTAGTAAATGAAATACAAGAAGTATATCGTTTACAGGGTGTAAAAATTAATGACAAACATTTCGAGGTTGTAGTTCGTCAAATGATGCGTAAAGTTAAAATTATAGATTCTGGAGATACTTTATTCTTAGAGAATCAATTAATTCATAAAATTGACTTTATCAAAGACAATGATGCTATTTACGGAATGAAAGTTGTTGAAAGTGCTGGAGATTCTGAAAACTTAAAAGAAGGTCAAATTATCACAGCTCGTCAATTAAGAGATTAAAATTCTTTATTAAGAAGAAATGATCAGAACTTAGTAGAGGCTAGAGATGCAAGACCTGCAACTGCAGAGCAAGTATTACAAGGTATTACAAGAGCTTCTTTACAGACCAAATCATTTATTTCTGCAGCTTCTTTCCAAGAAACTACAAAAGTATTAAATGAAGCAGCTGTAAATGGTAAAATAGATACGTTAGAAGGCTTAAAAGAAAATGTAATTGTTGGTAAGAAAATTCCAGCAGGTACAGGTATGAGATCTTATGATAAGATTTTAGTGGGTCCTAAAGACGAAATAGAACAAAGTTTCTAAAATAAAAACGTGTAAACGTTAAAATGTTTAAATGTTTAAAAGTTGAATTGTTTGCTGT
The DNA here is from genome assembly GCA_045110395.1 of Polaribacter sp. Lineage (GTDB taxonomy): Bacteria > Bacteroidota > Bacteroidia > Flavobacteriales > Flavobacteriaceae > Polaribacter. The sequence continues at coordinate 2,431 of JBGCFX010000260.1, read as the reverse complement.
AACTTGTTACACTATTCAATTCAACTTTTTTATTTTTTATATACTCACACTATTAAATAGTTCCACAGTTAAATAATTATTCATTAATATTATGAAAGAAAACCAAAATAAAGACGGACAAATAAATATAGAACTAGATCAAGAAATTGCAGAAGGAACGTATTCTAATTTGGCAATTATAAACCATTCTATGTCAGAATTTATTGTTGATTTTATAAATATTATGCCAGGAGTGCCAAAAGCAAAAGTAAAATCGAGAATTATTTTAACACCACAACATGCAAAAAGATTAGCTAAAGCTTTAGCGGATAATGTTAGAAAATTTGAACAAGCTCATGGCGAAATTAAAGACACAGAACAACCTCCGATTCCAATGAATTTTGGACCTACAGGTCAAGCATAAAAATAAAAAGCGAAACTTATAAGTTTCGCTTTTTATTTTTAATATTTAAGGTGAAGTAAATAATCTCTTAAATCATAATTTTCATTAAGGTTCATTTTCTTTTTAATTCGATATCTAGAAGTTTGTACAGACCTTGGGTCTATCAATAAAATTTTTGCAATTTCTTTTGTTTGTAAATGTAGTTTAATAAACATACAATGCCTTAATTCAGTTTCACTTAATGAAGGGTGTTGTTTATTTAGAGCATCATAAAAACCAGAATAGACCATGTTAAAATGTTCTTGCAAATTTTTCCAATCTTCATTATTATCTAGTATTAAATTTATTTGATTATTAATGCTTTTTAATAATGCTTTATCTTCAGTTTTTATTCCTCTTATATCAGCTTTTATTTCTTTAAAATATTGCCTACTATGTAGTAATTGAGTAGAAGCACTAATTAATTTTTGTTCTTTTTTTAAAATAGTGTTTTTTAATTCTATTATTTTATTTTTTAAACCGTTGTTTTTATTCTTGAAATTTTGATACATTAAAAATGAAATAATAATTACTATTACCAATAAAAATGAAATTAATAGTAATAAGTATTTATAATTATCCCTAGAGCTTTTTAGTAGATCTTGCTGTACAGCAATTCTTTCAATTTGAAATTTATTATTTAAATCATTAATTTCATTATTTAATTTAATATTATTTAAATTTTCATCAATTATTATATTTGAAATTGTTGCATAATCTTTATGCCCTATAAGTTCCAAATCAAAAATACAATCACTAGACTTTAAGTTATATTGATGAATAGATACTTTTAAAATATTAATTCCTTCTTTAAATTTTTGAGAACTTATAATTTTTTTTATAATTTTTTTTTCATCTTTAGAATCAATACGTTTTAAAGCTTTTGTATTGTTAAAAATTGGTCCAATAGGTAAATTATTTTTATAAATTTCCTTTCCGTTTAAATATACAATAATACCATCGTCTCTCTTGAAATCAAATTCAAACCCTGAATATTCTTCAGGATTCATAATTGTAAAATATTTAACAAAATATTTAACAATATCTTTTTTATCTTCAGAGTCTCCGAAGGATATTTCTGTTATTACTTTATTATCCCCATAACCAATAGGAGTTTTTCCTTTTTTCCAGTTAGAATATGTTTCTTCATTTTTATACCAGTTATTATCTAAAGGGCCATTATCATAATAAGACCAATTATCTCCGCTAGTAATTATTTTTTCTTGACTTGAAATAGTGTCAATATTAAAGAATATTATGAACAATAAAAAAAAAGTAAATAAAAAATAATCTTTCATAATTTTTAGCTTTAAAGTTAAATATGTGTAAATATAGTAGTTTTACGTATGATTTTATATAAATGTAGTAGCGATGATGTATTGTTATTTTTTTTAGTAAGCTAGTTTATCCTATTTTTGTATTTATAAAATAGATTTTTAGATGAAATTTATTGGGGGATAAAATTTCTTAAGTTTTCTATTAAAAAAAAAGTCGCAATTTTTTAATTGCGACTTTTTTAATACTTAATTTTATTCTGAATAGTTTAGTATGTTAGATTTTTCTTACTTTGTTAAGTAACCAGTAATCTGCTAAAACTAATGCAGTCATTGCCTCCACAATTGGTACGGCTCTAGGCACAACACAAGGATCATATCTACCTTTTCCTGTTATTTCTGTAATTTCATTTTCAGAATTTATAGTTTGTTGAGAACTCATAATTGTTGCAACTGGCTTAAAAGCAACTCTAAAATAAACATCCATTCCGTTAGAAATTCCACCTTGTATTCCGCCAGATAAATTAGATTGCGTAGTTCCATCTGCATTAAAAATATCATTGTGTTCAGAGCCTTTCATTTTTGCGCCACAAAAACCACTTCCAAATTCAAAACCTTTTACAGCATTAATAGAAAGCATTGCACTACCTAATTGCGCATGTAATTTGTTAAAAATGGGTTCACCCAAACCAACAGGCATATTTTGCGCAACACAAGTAATGGTGCCTCCAATAGT
>JBGCFX010000259.1:0-2852 GCA_045110395.1 Polaribacter sp. | reverse complement strand
CAGCATCTAAAATTTTTTTAAGTTTCTCTAATTTATCAAACTTCACTCTTGCTTTTCCAAAGTCTTCATAAGGCACAAATATTCTTACAGAGTTTAAGCCAGCTTTTTTTATTATGTTAAAATCGTTTTCAATAACATGAAGATCAAATTCTTCTCCATACATATTCCAAGGAGTTTTTTGAGGGTAGTAGTTTATCCCTTTAACATCAGAATATGCAATTGCAGTTTTTATGAATTTATTTTTATAATTTTCTGAAGCTTCTTTTACCACATGTCTAATACGCCAAAAACCATCTTCTAATAATAAAACGAATCTATAAGTTGAGACTTCTGTAGATTCTAAGATTAATTTATCTTCTTTAAAAACTTTTTTATATTCTATAACATCTGTATCCTTTAATACAATTAATTGCCCATCTTCACTAAAAAATTCAATATCTAAATTATGTTGCAGGGTAGTAGATTCTACTGATATTTTGTTTAGTTTATTAAAATCTAATATATTATAAATGTTTTTTCTTGCGTTTTCTGTAAAGTAATCTTCAATACCAATTCTTGTATTAGTTTTGTAAGCAATCTGTTTTACATACCAAGCATCTAAATAATTATTTTCTATTGCATTTATTTTTTGCTTACTAATTTTTCTTCCTTCATTTCCATCATCTTTCCAAGTAACTTTAGGTAAATATTGATCTATTTTTTTTACTTCTGTATGCAACATTTTACTTCTGTCTGCACCTGTGTTTAAAAAGCTATAAACAGAACTAATCAAAAATAAAAGAATACAAATTATGATTACATAAGTGAGCATTAAAACACCTCTCAGAATTCTTTTGTTAGTTTTTACCATAATTTAAAACTTTTAAATTCTTTTTTAATCTCTGCAGTTTCAATTATAATATGATACAAATCGTTTTCGTAAATATTTGAATCTAGATAAAAGTTAGCAAAACCATTATTAGATTCTCTAAAGATTTCATGAATTAGTTTATTGTTTTTATAAATAGATAATTTAACGGTTAATCCATCAGGAATTATCTGATTCATAAAACTTTTTAAAGGTCCAACTTTTATTGATCTATTATTTTGAGTAAAAGTAATATTGTAATCTTCAATTACTTTTTTGTAGTTAATTTCTAAAACATCACTTTCTGAAATTCCTATAGAATAAGCTTTTACTTTCCAATTGTCTGCAAAATCTGGATGTATAATTTTAGCATAAGCAACACCATTTATTGTGGTTCCTAAAGTTTTTAAAATATTACCTTTTTTATTTGTTATGAAAAATTCAATATAACTTCCGTCACTTATGATATTGTTGTTTTTATCTTTTATTGTTGATGTAAAAAAGGTTGTTATTTGATTACCATCTGCATAATCATGATTTCTACTAACAAATAGTTTAAAATTTGTACCAATAGCTGGCATAATATTTACATCAAACTCTTTTGAATTTAATCCATAAGACTCAGAAGAGATAATCATTCTACCACTTTTTAAAGGAGCATAAATGTTTTTATAACCAATTAATTTATCAGTTAAAATAGATTCAACTTTTTCTGACTTTAAAAATTGATGTTTTACATCAACTTTACTTTTGTCTAAAATAGGATTATCTAAACTATCTGTTGGTATCACAACCAACATTGTATAATCTAAACCACCAGCATCAATACTTGGAGGACCTAAATAGGTTTCTATAGTTGAAGGTTGTTGTTGAGAAAGAATAGAAATGTTTCCTGTAATTGTTTCATTTGTATTTATCGTTTTCCAAGATAGAATTCCTCTTTTTTTAGATAAAAAAGATGGTATTTTAAACTTGAGTTTTTGATTTAAAACTATAGGTTCAATAATGGAAGAACCATAGCTATTTGAACAATACAACAGAAATTTAGTTTCTCTATCTCTGTTAAACTCAAGTATTATTTCTTCTTCAACTATAAAATCTGTTTTTGTAGATAATAGACTTATAGAAGGTGGTTTAGTTTTTGTTTCTTGTGCTAGAAATGAAACAATTACTAATTGAAAAAATAGCAGAAAAAAACCTAGTTTTAACTTCATTATTTTGGGTTTCCTATATAATTATTTAACTCAATTCTTACATAACTAAAAAGTGGATGATCTATTTTTTGCAACTTATTTATAGAGTGATTTTTTATTCTATTTGGCATTATTTTAAAAGCAATATCCTTATTTGGCAATCCGTTTACAAAACAGAAACTCATATCATGATTAATTACTTTTATTATTGATTTTAATGGAATTGGGTACTTAAAGCGCAATTTTCTTTCTTGTCTAATTCCTTCTTTTAGAAATAAATTATCAACCCAAATCATTTCTTTATCATTGTCATAAAAAGTAATAATTATTTGTGGAACCGTTATTTCTTGAATTCCACTGTTAAATAAAGTTCCATTAATATTATTTGGAGTAATATTAACTTCACTTAAAACAATATCCTTATATAGATCTGAATTAGATACGTTTCCTGCAGCTTGTAGATTAAACTTTGTTGGCTGTTCGCTTAACTCTACAGGTGTAAACTCATCTGGGTTAAATATTTTTGGAATAGAATCTTTAGTTTTAGACCAAGCAATACCCTCAAAATTAATTCTAAAAGCGCTAATTTCTTTAGGCATTAACTTGTGCTTTAAAATATGCTTAGCATTATAGGTTGCTAATTCCTTATTATCATCATTATAGAGTGTTCCTTTTAAAACAACATCAGAAGGCACATTGTCTATATTTTGTACTTCACCAATAATAGAGTAACGTTTATTAAATTTAATTAATTTTGCAGAAACAATTTCTAAAACAGGTTGCTTTAAAATATCTTCATGATGTGTTTGTTC
>JBGCFX010000258.1:0-8292 GCA_045110395.1 Polaribacter sp. | reverse complement strand
ATTTGTTTTTTACCTAACTTAACATGTTTGGTGGTTAAACCATGTTCTTTTAGTTGTTTTGGTAATAAATGTCTTTTTGCAATTTCTATTTTTTCTTCAATAGTATACCCAGTTACATTTATAATTTCCATTCTATCACGTAAAGCCCAAGGAATTTGCCCTAAATTATTGGCTGTAGCAATAAAAAGTATTTTAGATAAATCATACCCAACTTCTAAATAGTTGTCGTAAAAAGATTCATTTTGTTCAGGGTCTAAAACTTCTAACATTGCAGAAGAAGGATCTCCTTGATGACTTTGCCCTAACTTATCAATTTCATCTAATACAAAAACTGGGTTTGAAGTTCCAGATTTTTTCAAATTCTGAATTAAACGTCCAGGCATTGCACCAATATAAGTTTTTCTGTGTCCTCTAATTTCTGCTTCATCACGCAAACCACCTAAAGACATTCTCACATATTTACGTCCTAAAGCTTCTGCAACAGATTTTCCTAAAGAAGTTTTACCAACTCCTGGAGGTCCATATAAACAGATAATTGGCGATTTCATATCACCTCTTAATTTTAAAACTGCTAAGTGTTCTATAATTCTTTCCTTTACTTTTTCCAAGCCAAAGTGGTCTCTATCTAAAACTTTTGTAGCGTGTTTTAAGTCGAATTTATCTTCAGAGTAAATTCCCCAAGGTAATTCTAACAACAATTCTAAATAGCTTCTCTGCACACCATATTCTGCAGCTTGTGGATTCATTCTTTTTAAACGATTGATTTCTTTTTCAAACGTTTCTGCAACTTCTTTGTTCCACTTTTTAGTTTTGGCTTGCTTGCGCATTTCTTCTAATTCTTCGTCATTAGAAGCACCACCTAATTCTTCTTGAATTGTTTTTAACTGTTGATGTAAATAATATTCTCTTTGTTGTTGGTCTAAATCTTCTCTAGTTTTAGACTGAATATCATTACGTAATTTTAATTTCTGAAGTTCTTTATTTAAGTTTTTTAACGCTAATAAAGCACGCTCTTTTAGATTGTCTTTTTCTAAAATCACTTGCTTTTGAGACACAGACAAATCCATATTTGAGGAAATAAAATTCACCAAAAACGAATTCGATTTTATGTTTTTAATCGCAAAAGAAGCTTCACTAGGCAACATTGGGTTTTCCTTAATCACCTCTAAAGCTTGTTCTTTTATAGAATCTATAATTGCATCAAACTCCTTTTCATTATCAACTTCTCTATCTTCAATTGCTTCTTTTACAGTTGCTTTTAAATAAGGTTTGTCTTGAATTATAGTATCAATTTCAAATCGTTTTTTACCTTGTATAATAACAGTTGTATTACCATCAGGCATTTTTAAAACACGTAAAATTTGAGCAACAACACCTGTTGTATGAATATCTTTAAGAGTTGGTTCTTCTTCTTCTTCATTTTTTTGTGCAACAACTCCAATTACTTTATCGCCTTTATTTGCATCTTTTATTAACTGAATAGAGGCATCTCTACCTGCAGTAATTGGTATTACAACTCCAGGAAATAAAACTGTATTTCTTAAAGGTAAAATTGGTAAAATTTCTGGTACACTTTCTTTGTTGATAATTTCTTCATCTTCTGGCGTCATTAAAGGAATTAATTCAGAATCTTCATTCAACATACTTTGAAGCGACATATTGTCTAAATGCATTATTTTTGGTTTGCTCATTTGCTGTATATCTGTCATACTGACATTGATTTATGTAAGACACAAAATCAGTATCAATGTTTTGTTTTTATAGTATTGATAATCAAGTAAATAAAAATCATTTAAACAATTATCAGTACTATAAAAACAATTGTTGTGCCAAAGGAAATTTAGTATGATAACTTTACCAAATAAAATAATAGTTCATTAAATAAAGAATTTAAAAGCCTGAAAATCAGAATAAATTTATTAGCTTTATTGCATTCAGATTTAATATAATTCTCTAAATAATATGGAAAAGGCATATAGAAATATTGGATTTATTTTTTTAATATTTATCCCATTAACTTTCTTAGGTTTTTATAAAACATATTTTGTTTTATCTCCAGAATTTGTTGGTACAGTTGATTTTTTCACTCACATTCACGCTCTTATTGCTTCATTATGGATGATACTTTTGATTGTTCAACCTTTATTAATAAGATATAAAAACTACAAACTGCATCGTATTTTCGGTAAAATTTCTTATGTAGTTTTTCCTGCTTTGCTGCTTTCATTTATCCCTCAAATGATAAAGGAATATGGTAAAAATTTATTTCCTTTAAATGCTGTTTTTGATGTAATTCTACTCTTATTATTTTATATTCTTGCAATAAAACATAAGAAAAATATTGCTGTTCATATGAGGTATATGATTTCTATAGCACTACTTTTTATTGGCCCAACCTTAGGTAGAATTATTTTTATCTTTTTAGGTTTAGAAAATCTAGGATCATTTCATATTCCTTATTTAACTGTTATTATTATCCTAACATATTTAATTTTTTGGGATAAAAAAAATAATAGAAATTACAAACCTTACCTATTAGCTTTAGCATCATTTTTGATCTATTTAATTGCTCTTTATTTAATTGATGTAAATCTTTAAAATACTGTATAAAGTGTTGTTTTAATTATTCCTTTATTATCGTCTAAAATAAAATTCAATAATTGTTTTTCTTCTTTTATTTTGAGGTTGAAAGGCGTAGTTAAAAGATTTGTTCCACTTTGTTTTTTAAGTCGAATTCCTTGTCCTGAAATAATGTTTTTATTGGCGATAAAATCTCCATTTGGGATATGTTCAGTTAGAATTACGTATTTATAATTGGCTATTTTTTTTACAATTTTTTGTACTTCTTCATTAGATAAATGTTGTAAAACCTGTCTTAAAATAATACAATCTGCTTTTGGTAAATCATCAGTAGAAATGTCTAAACATAAGAACTTTAAATTCTCTGTTTTAAAGGTTTTTATATTGTAATTTATTAGATTTTCAACAATATCTACTGCAATATAGTTTTTGGTATGTTCTACCAATTGTTTTCCAATATTAAAATCTCCACAACCTAAATCTAGTAAAGAAATAGGTTTTTTAAAAGAGTTTAAAAATTTAGTTACAACATTTATATAAGGATTTACAATTTCTGGTTGATAAGATCCATCACCTGAATAAAATTGAGAAGCATTATTTCCCCAAAGTTGCATGTCATAAACTTGCTGCATTGCCTTTTTAGTTGGCCAAGGTTTATTGGTTTTTTTATTCACTTAATATAAATGCAATTAATTCTATTCAAATGTAATAACATTTATTATAAATATATTGGCTGATAAAAAAATACTATTTTTATTTCTACAAACTGTCACAAGTCAAAAACTCTTTTGTCTTTAATATAGAAACGTTTTATTGGAAACTAATCAACCACATATAACCAACCTCATAGAACGCTGCAAAAAGTCGGATAAAAACGCGCAATTAGATTTGTATAAAGCTTATTATAAAGCTATGTATAATACTGCATTTCGTATTTTAAAAGATAATTTTGAAGCAGAAGATTTAATGCAAGAAGCATTTTTAACGGTATTCACAAAAATGTATATGTACAAAGGTGAAGTTACTTTTGGTGCGTGGTTAAAAAGAATAGTTATTAATAAAAGTTTGACACAATTAAAAAAGAATAATAGATATAATGAAGTGAAAATGGAAGTAATTCCTGCTACTGAAATTGAAGAAGAAGTTATCGATTATTCTGGTTTAAAAGCTAGTAAAGTATTGAATTGCTTACAAAGTTTAAAAGAAAATTACAGATTAGTATTAAACTTGCATTTAATAGAAGGTTACGACTATGAAGAAATTGCTCAAATTTTAGATTATACTAACGAAAATGTAAGAACAACAATCTCAAGAGCAAAAAAGAAATTAAAGCAAGTAATCCTTGCAGAAAATATTGAAACACAAGCGTATGGAAGATAAATTACATAACTTTTTCTCTGAAAATAATTTCGATTTACAAGAACCAAACTCTGGTCATTTAGAAAGGTTTGAACGTAAATTAAATCAACCAAAAAAAAATAATATAACTTCTTGGAAGTGGCTTTCTGTTGCTGCATCAATAGTTTTAGTCTTAGGTTTTTGGCTGGGTTCTAGTCATCAAAAAAGACAATTAGAATTGGCAGATATTTCTCCTAAAATGGAAGAAGTTCAAAACTATTTTGTTTCCACAATTCATCAAGAACTAAAAAATTTAGAAAAAAATAGGAATCTAGAAACAGAAACTATTATAGAAAATGCTTTAGACCAGTTAGAAGATTTAGAAGAAGAATACAGCATTTTTGTAAAAGAATTAACAAAAAACGGAAAACAAAGAAGCATTATAAATGCGATGATAAAAAACTATCAACAACGTATAGATATTTTAGAAAACACATTAAAACAAATAGATCAAATAAAAAATCCTAATCCTTTTAAAAATGAAATTTATATATAAAATTACTTTACTATTTTTATTATTTCCATTAATAACAAGTGCTAACAATGATAAAGAAAAACACGAAAAAAGCAAATCTATTAAAAAAGAATATACTGTAAATGCAGATGCTTTAGTAAAATTAAATAACAGATATGGCAATTTGAATATTTCTACTTGGGATAAAAATAGGGTAGAAATCGAAGTTACCATTACTGTAAAAGGTGATGATTTAGACGATGTTGAAGAAAAACTACAAAGTATAGATGTTGAATTTAACGCCAATTCTTCTTTAGTAGAAGCAGAAACTATTTTTGGCAAGAAAAAAAGCAATTGGTCTTGGTGGAGCAAAAATAAAAACATCAATTATAAAATTAATTATGTAGTAAAAATGCCAAAATCTAATTCTGTAGATTTGGATAACGATTATGGTAATATTTATCTAGAAGATTTAGATGGTAAAGCTGCTATTAATTGCGATTATGGTAAAATTTCTGTAGGAGATTTATCAGCTTCAAATAATGATATTAATTTAGATTATTGCTCATCTTCCTCTATTAATTATATGAAAAGTGGAGATATAAATGTCGATTATTCTAAGATTTCTGTTGATAAATCACAAAGTTTAAAAGTAAATTCAGATTATTCTACCGTAAAAATTGGTGAGACTAGAAATGTAGATTTTAATATTGATTATGGTTCTATCACTATAAATCAAGTAGATAATATTGATGGTAACTCAGACTATGCAAGTATGCGAATAGGAACTGTTAGAAAAAACGTAATTATAGATACAGATTATGGTTCTATCACCATAAAAAACTTAGAAAAAGGTTTCGAAAATGTTGATATTACTGGACAATATGCAGGTATTAAAATTGGTGTAGCTGCTGATGCCGTTTTCAATTTTGAAGTAGATTTGCAGTATGCAGGTTTTGGTAGAAATGATGACAAAATAGAAATGTTTAAAAGTATTTCTAAGTCTACAAAAAAATATTACGAAGGTAAATACGGAAAAGGAAATACCAACTCTAGAGTAAAGATTAAATCACAATATGGTGGTGTTAGCATTAGAGAAAATTAAAATATTAATTCAACTTAAAAACATACATTATGAATAAAAAAATACTTTTAACCAGTTTAATTTTAACCCTTACTTTTACAGTAAATGCTCAAAATTGGTGGGGAAAAAATAAAAAAATAAAAGGAAATGGAAATGTTGTAACTGTAAACAGAACAACATCAGATTTTGATAAAGTTTCTGTTGGTGGCTCTTTTGATGTAATTCTTGTAAAAGGAAAAGAAGGTAATATAAAAATTGAAGGTGAAGAAAATATTATTCCTTACGTAGAAACAGAAGTTTCAGGTAGTAATTTAAAAATACAGTATAAAAAGAACACCAATATTAGAACTACAAGAAGATTAACAGTTACAATTTCTTTTAATGATTTAGAAGGTGTTTCTTTAGGTGGTTCAGGAAAAATTACTTGTAATACAATTATTAAAAGTGATGATTTTAGCACAAATTTAGGTGGTTCAGGAGATATTACCTTAAAAGTAGATGCAAACAATGTAAAAGCTTCTATAGGTGGTTCTGGTAATATTAATTTAGAAGGAAAATCTAATGAGTTTACTTGCTCTATTGCTGGTTCTGGAAGCATAAGAGCGTATGAATTAAAAACTGACGAATTGTATGCAAAAGTAGCAGGATCAGGAAGTATAAAAACAACTGTAAAATCTAAAATTAAAGCAACAATAGTAGGTTCTGGAAGCGTTTATTACAAAGGGAAACCAACTCATATAGATACTAAATCTGCTGGTTCTGGAGATGTAAAAGATAGAAATTAATAAAAGTCTATCTATCTCGAAATTTAGAGATTCTAAAAGAGAAGAATTAAAAAAAACACTGAAAAATGAAAATCATTTTTCAGTGTTTTTTTGCCTTTATTTAAAGTTTAATTGTGTAATCTATTCTTAAATATATTTAATAATTTCTATACTTTTTTGTTTCTTCAAAAACGTGTTCTAAAATTTTTTGGTCAGTTTCATCAAAAGTTATTTTTCTACGTTTCATAACTACAGTTGCAACTTCAAAAACTTTGTTTGTTTTGTATTCTGTAAATCCTGCTGCTCCTCCCCAACTATAAGAAGGAATAAAATTTCTCGGAAAACCGCTACCAAAAATATTAGCAGAAACCCCAACAACAGTACCTGTATTAAACATTGTGTTAATTCCGCATTTAGAGTGATCTCCCATCATTAAACCACAAAATTGTAAACCTGTTTTTGCAAAACGTCCAGTTTCATAATTCCATAATTTAACTTCAGCATAATTATTTTTAAGATTAGAATTGTTTGTATCTGCACCTAAATTACACCATTCTCCTAAAACAGAATTGCCTAAATAACCATCATGACCTTTGCTAGAATAACCAAACAATACAGAATTACTAACTTCACCACCTACTTTACAAAATGGGCCTAAAGTTGTGCCTCCATAAATTTTTGCACCCATTTTTAATACTGCATGTTCGCACATAGCAAAAGGCCCTTTTACTGCAGAGTTTTCTAGTATTACTGCTTCTTTACCAATGTAAATTGGTCCAGAAGAAGCATTTAAAGTTGCAAATGTAATTTCTGCACCTTCTTCTATGAAAATATTTTCTTTGTTAATATATCTTGTTCCTTCAGGAATTGGTTCCGATTTTCTACCTTCTGTAATTAAATCGAAATCTTGCTGAATTGCTTGATCGTTTAAAGAAAATATATCCCAAGTATTTTTAATTTGAAGAATATCTTCATCAAATTCTATTTGTGTATACTCATCAAAATTTACTTCTTCCTGATCATTTGTAGAAAAAAATGCAATTACTTCTTCACCTTTAAAAATAGCTTCATTTTTAGATAAATTTGTTACTTTTTCTACCAAACTTTTTGTTGGGCAAAAAGAAGCATTTATCATTATATTTTCTTCCATTTCTACCATTGGATATTTTTCCTCTAAATAATCCTCAGTAATTGTTGTAGTAGTAAGACCTAAATGTTTTTCCCATTTTTCTCTAATGGTTAAAATCCCTATTCTTATTTCTGCAACTGGTCTTGTATAAGTAAATGGCAATAAAGAGTTTCTTACACTACCATCAAATAAAATATAATTCATTTTTTCTTTTTTGAAGTAGTACAAATTTACTTTAAATAAAATTCACAAAAAAACCGATTGTAAAAATACAATCGGTTTTCAAATCAAAAAATTAAATCCCCCAATTTAATTTTTTATAAATTTTTGACTTCCAACTTTGCCATCAGAAACAATTTTTAATAAATAAATACCAGAAGTTAAATTGCTTACATCTATAGCTTCGTTAGATTTTGTAATCTTTTTTGCTAAAGCTACTCTACCAACTAAATCGTAAAATTGTACAGTAGCTTCATTTATTTCAGAAGATAATTGAATCTGTATTTTATCTGAAGCTGGGTTTGGATACATATCAAAATCTAATCTTCTAGCTTCTGAAATGCTTAAAGAAGGTGATGATGTATTCGCAGTAACAACTTGATCCTGATTATTAAAGCTACCTTGTCCACTACTTGCATTAACAGCTGTATAAAATGTAACTTTACCTAAATCTGATGATGGAGATTTCCAAGTAAAAGACCAATTTCCACTTGATGAGGGTGATGAGTGAGTAACTGCTTTGTTAGTATTTACTGTTCTAGATCCTGAACCAGCAGTAAAACTACCTATTTTAGTGTTAGATCCATTTTCAGCTGTTAACTGGAAACCTAAAGAACTTGAGTTTGATGAAGTATTTATATTTATTGTATAGTCTGTATTTAAT
>JBGCFX010000257.1:0-23121 GCA_045110395.1 Polaribacter sp. | reverse complement strand
CAAGGGTCTTGTGTTGGTTGGGCAAGTGCTTATGGTGCAAGAACCATTGCAAATGCTGTTAAAAATGGTTGGAAATATAATACTGCAAAAATAAATCAGAATACTTTTTCGCCAGCTTTTGTATACAACCAAATTAGATACAATGCAAAATGTGAGGGTGCTTACATAGAAAATGCGATGAAAGTAATGAACCAAAATGGAGCAGCAAAACTATCTGATTTTCCTTATGATTTTAGGACTTGTTTAAAAACGCCATCAACATATATAAATACAAAAGCAAAAGAACATAAAATTGCAACTTTCGAAAGATTAGCAAGATGGAATACCCCAAGTAATTTAGTAGGTAAGGTTAAAAAAGCAATTTCTCAAAAAAACCCAGTTGTAATTGGTTTGTTTAAATTTTCTAATTTAAAAATGGATTATAATAATGTTTGGATTCCTAATACTGGTAAATCTGGACATGCAATGGTTGTTGTTGGTTATGATGATAATAAATCTGGTGGTTCTTTCGAAATTATGAATTCATGGGGAACACGTTTTGGTAAAAATGGTTTCTTTTGGATTAAGTATGCAGACTTTCAAAGACAAGTTAAAACTGCCTATGTTTTAGTAGATAAAGCCAATAGTATCAATAATAATAATAATAATAATAACACATATTCAAGTAATAAATTAGGAGGAGAAATTACTTTAAAATTGAGTAATGGTAATGCAATGCCAGTAAAATTAGCAGAAGGAGCAACCAGGAACTTTAATATTGTTAAAGCTAGTAAAACAACCTATAAAGTAAACAATACATATACATCAGGAACTCAGTTTAGAATTTATTTAAACAGCAAACAAAGAGGTTATGTATATTTAATTGGGTATGGTTCTGCAGATAAATCTGTAAATAAATTATATCCTTTTGGTAGTTACAGCGACTTTTTTAATTACACAAATAGTGAAATTGCGATACCAAATGAAGATTATTTTATAGAGTTTGATAACAAACCTGGTAGAGACATACTTTGTGTATTATATAGTAAAGAAAAATTAAATGTGAACGACATTGTTAGCAAAGCAAAATATGGATCAGGAGACTTTGTAACAAGAGTAAAAAAAGCATTAAGCAGTAAAATGTTTAACGGTTCTAATGTGTCTTTTAATAACAATAAGATTTCATTTAATGCAACTTCTACAAGTTCATCTGCAAAAGTAGTACCAATTTTTATAGAAATGAATCACCAATAATAGTATATATGAAAACAATAAAAAAAATACTATTACTCTCTTTTTTAATTACTTACAGTGCATTTAGCCAAAGTGGTAATTATATTTATCAAGAAGATTTTAATAGTGCTGGCAATTGGCCAACAGGAAATAACGAAAATAGAGAACTTAAAATTTTTAATGGTCGCTATTATTTTGAACATAAAAGAACAGAAAAATCTTGGCGATTATCTACAAACGATATCAACCTTAATACCAACAAAGATTTTGAAATAGAAACGTCTATCCAAAAAATTTCTGGTGTAGATAATTCTGGTATTTCTTTTGTGTACGATTTTAAAGATGATAATAATTACAAAGAGTTTGGGTACACTTCTAATGGGCATTATAGAATTGCAGAGTCTGCAAATGGCAAATACTCTAATGTTGTAAAATGGACCAAATCTGCCAAAGTTAAAACAGGTAATTATGGCGTAAATAAATTAAAAATATCTAAAACTGGTAACACTGTTACATTTTATATAAATGACGCTAATGTGCATTCTATGACTCACAAAAGTTTTGTGGGCAAACAAATAGCTTTGGTCTTGTATAGTAATCAAAAAATATCTGTAGATTATATAAAAGTACTTCAAAAAGCGTCTACACAAAACATCACAAATAATAATAATAATAATAATAATAATGGCAGCAAAACCAAAACTATTATTTATGATAGTTTTTATTCTAATAAGAATAATTGGGCTGTAAACCAAAGTGATGAAGCAAAATTAGAAATTAAAAACAGTAAATATTATTTTGAATATTCAGGTAATAAAGGTTGGACAACCTCAAAGACCTTTAATTTCGATGCTACAAGAGATTATAAAGTAGAAGCTTCTTTTCAAAAAATTGCTGGCGTAAAAAATAACGGATTTGGTTTGGTTTTTGGGCGAGAAGATTCTAGCAACCAACATCAACTTTTAATAAACGCATTAGGTAGTTATTCTATTGATAACTATCAAAATGGCAAATTAAATACACTTGTAAACTGGACAACATCATCATCCATAAAAAAAGAAAATTACTCTACAAATGTGCTTAAAATAGAAAAAAGAGGTAATAAATTTCAGTACTTTATAAACAATTCTTTAGTTCATACAGCTACCAACTTAAAAGTCTATGGTAAACGTTATGGATTCTCAATTTTCGACCCACAAAAAATAGCAATAGATTACATAAACATCTCTTATTTAGGTGATGAGCCTAACAATAATAATATTTTTAAAAATGACACAAAGTTAAAAGGAGATCTTTTATTTAGTGATAATTTTGATAGTGGCAATGCGAATTCTTGGTTAGAAAGAAATGATGATATGACTCGTTTTAGACTATCTAATGGAAAATATTATATACAACACAAACGTAAAGAAAAAGGATATTCTACCAACATCAACAAATATTTTGATAGCTCTAAAGATTTTGAAATAGTTACAAAAATTGATAAAATTAGCGGAGTTACTAATAATGCTTATGGTTTAATGTGGGGGTTAGAAGGTGGCAATAGCTTTAGATTTTATATTGCTTCTTCAGGATATTATAAAATAGCAAGAACTAAAGATGGCAATGAAGAAGTAATTGTAAAATGGACCAAAACTTCGAGTGTAAACCAAAATAATGGAGCTTCAAATATTTTAGGCGTTAAAAAAGAAGGCGATTATTACAAGTTCTACATCAATAATAGATACATTACCAAAACAGATTATGAATCTTTTTTTGGAAACAGAATTGGCTATGTAGTTTTTAACAATCAAGAAATTGCAGTAGACTATTTAAAGGTATACAAACTAAAAGAGAAAAACACAAATATTGTTAGTAACAAAGCACTTACTTTACCAGTAAACGAACCTTTTAATGGTAATACAAAAGGTTGGAATTTAGAAGATTCTGATGATTATTCTGCAGCAATTGCTAATGGTAAATTTTTATTACACAAAAAGAAATCTGGTGGAATTTTTGTAAGCAGAAGTGTAAATATTAATGCTGCAAAAGACTTTATTATAGAAACTTCTTTGGCAAGAGTAATGAACTCAGAAAAAGGTTTGTATGGTATTACTTTTGGTAGAAAAAATTCTTCTAATGAATATTCTTTTCTACTTTCAGGAAATGGCAGTTATATGTATAGAAAGTTTGATAATGATGTGTATAAAAAAATTATTCCTTTTACAGAAACTGCAGCTATTAAAACTGGTTTAAATGATTTTAACAAAATCAAAATTGTAAAAACAGGGAATTTATTACGCTTTTACATAAATGATCAATATGTAAATGAAACTCCTTTTGAGCCATTTTTTGGTGATAAAATTGGGTATACCTTATATTATGATAAAAAAATATCTGTAGATTATCTAAACATT
The DNA here is from genome assembly GCA_045110395.1 of Polaribacter sp. GTDB lineage: Bacteria > Bacteroidota > Bacteroidia > Flavobacteriales > Flavobacteriaceae > Polaribacter. Next base: position 19,513 of record JBGCFX010000257.1, on the reverse strand, counting down.
AAATATCAATCATCCAGTTTTAACAACCCACCAGTTGTGGTTATTACATCACCAAATGTAGAAGCAAAAAGAGGTTTTAAAATTGTAGAAGCAAAAAGAATTCAAGTAAAAGGAAAAGCAACAGATGCTGACGGAATTTATGAAATTACCATTAATGGTATAGAAGCAAATGTTTCAGAAGATGGTTCTTTTACAGCAGATGTGCCACTAAAATATGGTAAAAATGATTTAGTTGTAAAAGCAACCGATTTAAAACAAGCATCATCTACCAAAACATTTACCATAAAACGTAAAACAAACGTAATTGTTCACAATGATGAAAAATTAGACATAGGTTTTGGTAAATACTATGCATTAATTATTGGCGTTAGCGACTATAAAGATGATAGTATTGTAGATTTAAATGGAGAACCAACTAAAGATGCTGATGCTTTAGGAAAACTTTTAGTGACTAAATATAATTTTAATAGAGAAAATGTAACCATTTTAAAGAACCCAACAGAAAACCAGATTATAAAAGAGTTTTATAACCTTAGAAAAAACGTGGGTGTTAATGATAATTTAGTCATTTTCTATGCAGGTCATGGTAATTATGATGAAGCCAGTGAAAAAGGCTATTGGATGCCTTCTGATGCAGAAATGGAGTTTGAAGGAAATGTAATTTTAAACACAAGTATTGTGTCATACATTAAATCGATAAAATCTAAACACACTTTATTAATTGCAGACGCTTGTTTTAGCGGAAGTATTTTAACAAAAACAAGATCTTACAGTAAAGCATCTAATGCAGTGAAAGCAAAATACTCATTGCCTAGTAGAAGAGCCATTACAAGTGGTACATTAACAACTGTACCAAATAAAAGTGTTTTTATGAAGTATTTATTAAAAAGGTTAAGAGACAATCAAAACCCATATTTATCTGCTGGTCAATTATTTAACATGATTGAAGATCCTGTAATAAATAATACTTCAGGTAATAATAAACCACAATATGCACCTATTAGTAGAACTGGTGATGAAGGTGGAGATTTTATTTTTATTAAAAGGCAATAAAAACTGTCCCTCAACTTTAATCTAATAATTCTGCTCTAAATAGATATATTTAAAGCAGAATTATTAGATTTTATAAGACAAAGAAATTAGTAGTTTCATAAAATTACTAATTTTCAATTATAATTGTACCTTCTATTTTATATTTTTATTGAAATCCCTTATGAATAAAGACAAAAACAAGCGAAAAAAAATTATAAATTCATCAAATATTTGTAGTATTGTAAAAGAAAAATACTTTTAAATTGATAAATACAGATAAAAAACCCTCTTGGAAACAAAAACTGCATGAAGTTATTTATGAGGCAGACACTAAGGAAGGTAAACTATTTGATGTTGTTTTACTAATTGCTATTATAGCCAGTATTGTACTGGTAATGCTAGAAAGTATAGAGAGTTTTGATACAAAATATCATGACTTTTTAAACATTTCTGAATGGATTATTACAATTCTATTCTCTATTGAATATATTTTAAGAATTGTATCTATAAAAAAACCTTTTAAATACATTTTTAGTTTTTATGGTATTATAGATTTATTGTCTACCATACCAAAATACTTATCGTTTATTATTGTAGGTTCTCATCATTTTGCAGCTTTAAGAGCTTTACGTTTATTAAGGGTTTTTAGAATTTTAAAACTTGCAAGATATATAGGTGCTTCTAACACTTTAATGATTGCATTAAGAGCAAGTAAAGCAAAAATTGCAGTTTTCATTTTTTTTATTGTAATAATTTGTATTATTCTTGGTACTATTATGTATATGATAGAAGGCGCAGATAATGGTTTTACAAGTATTCCTAGAAGTGTTTATTGGGCAATTGTTACTTTAACCACTGTTGGTTTTGGTGATATTGCACCACAAACTCCTTTTGGGCAACTTATTGCAAGTATTATTATGATTCTGGGGTATGGTATTATTGCAATACCAACAGGAATTGTTAGTTCTGAAATGACAAAATCAATGACTAACTTAGATACAAATACACAATCTTGCCCAAATTGTTTAAAAGAAGGACATAAAAATAAGGCTGATTTTTGTTTTAATTGTGGCACTATTTTAAATCCTTAAAAATTGATAAATAATACTCTTATTACAATTGTAGGGCCTACTGCAATTGGTAAAACTACTTTAAGTATTTTATTGGCAAATCATTTTAAAAGTGAAATTATTTCTTGTGATTCAAGACAGTTTTTTAAAGAAATGACTATTGGTACTGCAGTTCCAGATTCTAAGGAGCTAGCTGCTGCAAAACATCACTTTATACAAAACAGAAGTATTTTTGATAATTATAATGTTGGCGAGTTCGAAAGAGATGCTTTAGATAAGTTAGCAAAATTATTTCCTAAAAACCCTACTCAAATTATGGTTGGAGGCAGTGGTTTGTATGTAGATGCTGTTTTAAAAGGATTAGATTATTTTCCTAAAGTAGATGATGAAATACGCGGAAATCTAACGATAAGACTAGAAAAAGAAGGTATTGAATCACTTCAAAATCAGTTAAAAGAATTAGATTTTGAAACTTATAATGTGATTGCATTAGAAAACCCACATCGTTTAATGAGAGCTTTAGAAATTTGTATTGGAACAGGTACACCCTACTCTACTTTTAAAAATAAACCCAAAAAGCAAAGAAATTTTAACGCTATCAAAATAGGATTAAAAGCAGATAGAGAAATTATTTACAACAGAATTAATAAACGAGTAGATCTTATGATTGAAAACGGTTTGTTAGAAGAAGCTGAAAAATTATATAAAAATAAAAACTTAAACGCTCTAAAAACCGTTGGTTATAGAGAGTTATTTTCTTTTTTTGATGGAGAATTTACGAAAGAATTCGCCATTTCTGAAATCAAAAAAAATACAAGACGTTTTGCAAAAAGACAGATAACTTGGTTTAAAAAAGACCCTGAAATTCTTTGGTTTGACTATAAAACATCTATAAACGATATAATTCTTCAAATTTCTGATAAAATTAACGTAATAAAAAGTTAACAAACTTTTGTAATTCATTCACTTTTATATCTTTGTACCACTAAAATTATAACATGAAATCAAAATTATTATTTTTCTGTATTGCTTTTATAAGTATTACAGCATTTTCACAAACAAAAACAGGAACAGTAGATAGCGATTATATTATATCTATTATGCCAGAAACTAAGATTGTTTTTAAAAGAGCGAATGATTATGGAGCTAAATTAGATACTTCTTACACCAAAAAATTAGATATTTATAAGGCAAAATTAGACACTTATAGAACCAATGAAAAAACTATGGGAGAATTGGCTAAAAAAACTTCTATTTCAGAAATTCAGACTTTAGAAGCAGATTTGAATAAGTATAGAGAAAATGGTAGAAAATTAATTCAATTAAAAAGAGATGAATTAATGCGTCCTTTATACAAAAAATTGAGTGATGCTATTGTAGAAGTGTCTAAGGCTAATGGTTATACTCAAGTGCTTACAGTTACTGGAAACCAATTTGCGTATGCAGATCCTAAATTTGATATTACTGAGCTTGTAATGAAAAAATTAGGTGTAAAAGCTCCTGAACCAGCAAAAAAGTAAAATTATTTTTAACATAAAAAAGCCTCACATTGTGAGGCTTTTTTTATAAATAATAGATAGTTTTTTATTATTGATTTCCTAAAATAATTGGCATTCCTGTTTTACCAGAACCAATTACAATTACTTTACTATTAGGAGATTCAGATAACTTAACAGTTGCTTCAATACCTTTATCTTGTAAGATTTTATCCGTTAAAGAAGCACTTAAAATACGGTTAGACTCTGCTTTACCTTTGGCATCAATAATTACTTTTTCTGCCTCTTTTTGAGCAGTAACCAATCTAAACTCATATTCTAAAGATTCTTGCTCTTGTTTTAATTTTCTTTCAATTGCTTGCTTAATTGTTGGTGGCAGTTTCACGTCTTCTACTAAAACTCTTTTTACAGTTAAAAACTGACCATCTAAAAGTTTTGTTACTTCATCTAAAATTTCTTGCTCAATTACATCTCTTTTACTAGAATATAATTGTTCTGGTGTGTAACGTCCTACAACACTTCTTGCAGCTGCATTAATTGCAGGGTCTAACAATTCTCTTTCGTAATCTTCTCCTTTTGTTTTAATTAAACTTCCTAAATTTATAAATTCTGGTTCATACCAAATTGTACCATTTACTTTTACTTCTAATCCGTTTACAGAAAGTACATTCATTTCATCAGAAATAGATTGCTGACGTACTTTTCTTACAATCATCTTATTCCAAGGAGCCACAATATGAAAACCTTCTCCATACGTTTTTTCTGTATTGATACCATCACCTAAAGTTTCAAAAATAACACCACCCTCTCCAGGACCAATGGTTACTGTAGATTTAGAAAATAAAATTAATGCTGCTACTGCTAATATGATAAAAAAAACTCCACCTTTTGGGAATTTTATATCCATTTGATTATTTGCCATTTTGTTTGTTTTAAAATTCAATCAAATTTACGACTTACAAGCTTTACAAACAATAAATAATAAGAATTAAAAAATTAAATAAAATTAAATTTTTCCATAATATTTTCTCACAAACCATTCTGAAGCCAGTAATAGAATTATGAGAAACAAAATCCATTTCCAGTCGATTAAATTTTGTTCTTTAATAGTAGATTTTTGAACTGTATAAAATGTTTTATTTTGTAGTAAATCATTTTTTATTTTTTCAAATTCTGATGCATAATAGAGCTTCCCTCCTGTTTTCTCAGCTAAATTTTGCAATTTAGTAGTATTTGCATTTGTAAATTGCTCCTCAATTAAGTAATCTGTAATTTTAAATTTTCCATATTTGTTGATATTTTGACCTGCAACAGAAACTTTGTAAGAATACTCACCTGAAACTAAATTTTCGACTTCAATTTGATAAGATTTATTAACCAATGAAAAAGGAAACGTAGTTGTTTTCTTGGTCTCTGAATTGGTAATCGTTATTTCTAGAGCAGCTCTAGCGTCAAATATGTAATTTTTATCTGTATAAAAAGCAGCAATTTTAACAACAGAATTTGCAGTATATAAAGGATTAGCATTCACCTCAAGACGACTTCTCTTTTTGTTAGAAGCCAAATACTGCACTAAATTTCCTATAAAACCATCAAAATCTTGAAAGGAATTGCTGTTTAAAAAGCTATTTGCTCTCCATTTCCAAATTCCCTCTCCCAAAAGAAAAGCTGTTTTCTGGTTATTTTTTTCGGAGGTCAATAATAAAGGTTGTTTGGTTTGAACACCATTTATATTTTGATATAACAAAACTTGATTTTCTTTAGAAATGATAATTTCTCCAAACTTATCTTTTAAGGGAGCAAATTGACTAAAACCAATATCTTTCTGTAAAAAAGTTAAAAAACCATTATTAAAAATAGCTCCATAATTTTCTGTTTGATTGATGGCTTTTTTGGTAATTCCTATTTGTTTATTATTGATAAAGTTCCAATCTGTATTGGCTCCAGAAACTAATAAATAATTACTATTCTTTGCAAGAATTTGATTAAAAACAGCAGTAAAGTTATTGTTTGGTTGATATAATACAACCAATTGATAATCAGTTAAATTTTCTTTAAAATTATTGATTAAAGAAATGGTTACAGAACGTTGTTTGTTACTTTCTATAGCCTTTTTAAAAGCACCTAAATCTGGATGATTTATTGAAGACAATAGCAACACTTTTGTTTGTTCGTCTATGACTTCTATTGAGAAACTTTTAGAGTTATTTTTAGTGTTTTTTTCTCCTTCAATTTTTTGGATTGATGCTCTATAATATTGTAATCCTTCTTTTGTAGAAATTAAATTTGTGGTTATTATTTTTGAATTTTCTTCAGCAGTAAAATTAATTCTTTTTGTAAAAACTACTTTCCCTTTGTTATAGATAAAAAATCTAGTTGTTACATTTTCTTTGCCTTCATAATTTAAAAATGCTTCTACAGGAAACTTGTTTTTAATGTAACTGTATTTATTTACGTTTAACTGACTTAACTTTAAATCTTTATATTTTGTGGTATCACCAAAAACAACAGGGAAAATATTTTGTTTCGAATTTAAAAACTCATAATCGTTTCCAATAGTCTGATTTCCATCTGATAACAATAAAACTGGCGCAATTTTATCTTTATTTAATTCATTGGTTAAACGTATAGCTTTGTATATATTGGTTTCGTTTTCATTAAAAGAAAGACTGTCATTATTATTTAAAGAACTGCCAAAATTCAGTTTTTGAATCTCGAATTTATCATTTAATTCAGTGTCATTATCAATAACTTCAACAAAACTATTTATCTGTTTTTCTGCTTTAAAAAACGGAATAGATTTAGAATTGTCTACCAAAACCGATAAAATTGGTTTTGTATTTTCTAACGTTTTATTTTTTATTGTTGGGTTTATAAAAAGTAATAGTAATAAAAATAAAGCCAAAGCTTTTAAACCAAAGAGTAAAATATGCACTTTTGGTTTACTTTTTACTTTAAAATAATATTGAAAGTATGCAATTAAAACACTAATTATTAGTGCAATAACAATATAGAAAATAGTGGTGGTTTGCAATGATTTTTATTTATTGGGGAAGATATAAAGAACTATCTAAAAAGAAAAAATCTGTAACGTTAATTTGTTACAGATTTTTATCTTTTTAATTCTTCTATATTTTTTATACTAAGAAAAGTTCGACAAAACATAAATAATTTTATGTTAACATACCACCATCTACAGATAATGTTTGTCCTGTGATATAAGAACTCATATCTGAAGCTAAGAAAACACAAGCATTTGCAATATCTTCTGGTGTTCCTCCTCTTTTTAAAGGAATTCCATCTCTCCAACTTTGTACAGTTGCTTCATCTAATTTACCTGTCATTTCTGTTTCTATAAAACCAGGAGCAATTACATTACTTCTTACGTTTCTTGAACCTAATTCTAAGGCTACAGATTTAGAAAAACCAACAATACCAGCTTTAGATGCAGCATAATTTGTTTGACCAGCATTTCCTTTTAAACCTACAACAGAACTCATATTTATGATAGATCCAGCTCTTTGTTTCATCATTGGTCTAATAACCGCTTTTGTTAAATTAAAAACAGATTTTAAATTTACTTCTATTACTTTATCAAAATCTTCTTCAGAAATACGCATTAACAAATTGTCTTTGGTAATACCTGCATTGTTTACTAAAATATCTATAGAACCAAACTCATTGTTTACTTCTTTAGCTAATTCTTGCGCAGCATCAAAATCTGCAGCATTAGATTGATATCCTTTAGCAGAAACACCATAAGATTTTAATTCTTCTTCTAACGCATTTGCTGCATCTACAGAAGAACTATATGTAAAAGCAACATTTGCACCTTGTTTAGCAAATTCAATTGCAATTCCACGTCCAATACCTCTTGTAGCACCAGTTATAATTGCAGATTTATTTTCTAATAATTTCATATTGTAAGTTTGTTTGAAGCTTCAAAGATACTAAAATAAAAAACTCGTAAAACAAAAATGATTTACGAGTTTTCTTTTTTAAATAAGATTAGATTCCTGTCTAATCAGAAATAAAAACTATTGTTTTACTTCTTTTTTATCAATATAATTAAAAAGATAATCTACTTCTAGTTCTTTTATAGTACCTAATTTCTTTAAAGATTCTACATTCAAATCTTTTTTGTTACCAATTACCATTACATTGTAAGATTCTCCTTTAATGTTTTTATTAAAGAATGCTTTTAAATCTTTCATTGTCATATTTTTAATGGTATTGTACATAACTTCTCTGTTATCATTATCAATTCCTAATTTTTTTAATCTTTCATAAGACCAAAAAATATTAGATTTTGTAATTCTCTGTGCTGCTAATTTCTTTAAAGTAGCTTCTTTTGCTGCATTAAACTGCTTTTCTGCTTCTGGCATATTATTCATCAAATCCATCATTGCATCTACAGCTTGCTCTAATTTATTGGCTTGTGTACCTACATAAGCCATTACATAGTTTGGTGAGTCTTTTTTAGAAGCACCTTGATAAGAAGCAAATGCAGAGTATGCTAAAGATTTAGATTCTCTTATTTCTTGAAATACGATTGATGATAAACCACTACCAAAATAAGTGTTAAATAATGATGATGCAGCCATATTTTCTGCTTTAAAAGGTTCTCCTTTTGCTAAAAATAACATTTCTGTTTGTACCATATCATAATTTGTAAAGAACACATTACCACCAGTTTCTGTTTCTTTGTATTCTTTTGGCTCTGGATATTCTTTTAAATCTCCATAAATTGTATGATTCGCATTTAAAGCACTTACTGCATTATTTACATCTTTTCCGTAATAAAAAATACGTTGCTTGTAGTTTTTCATATCTTTTACTAAAGCTACTAATTCTTCAGGGTTTATGGCTTTTAATTCATCAATTTGCATGATATCTCTTAAAGGCGAATCTTCTCCGTATTTACCATAGTTCATTAAACCATTCCAAAGTATATTTCCTTTTTGTAGTTTACCATCTTGCCTGCCTTTGTAAATCTTTTCTACATATTTATTATATGCTTCTTGATCTGCTTTTGCATTGTCCCATAAATGTTCTAATAATTCTAAACCTTTAGGTAAGTTTTCTTTTAATCCGTTTAAACCTACATAGGTTTTATCTGCAGCTGTACTTACATAGTAAGAGATACCTAATTTGTAGAACTCTTTTTTTATTTCTTCATTTGTGTATTTATCTGTACCTACATATTCTAAATAACCAGCAGCTAAAGTCAACTTTTTATTTGTATCACTACCCATATCAAAAATGATATTCATATCAAACAAATCATTTTTTTCGTTTAAAACGTAAGAAACTTTAATTCCGTTATCAGTTTTAGTTTCTTTGATGGCAGTTTTATAATCTACAAATTTAGGTTGTAAAGAAGCAGATTCTATTTTATTAAATGCTTTGATATACTCAGAACTCTTATCTCTATTTAAGTTTATTGGCGTGATTCCTGGGTTTTTAACTTTTACAATATTTTTATCTTCTCCTTTTCTTTTGTAGGTTACAACATAATTATTTTGATAAAATTTGTTTGCGAAATCTACTAATTGCTGTTTTGTTACCTTTTTTAAGTCGTCTAAAAACTTGACTCTATTAGCCCAGTTTTGTTTGTAAATAAAGGCGTTTACATAGGTATCTGCTAATGCTGAGTTATTTTCATATTGACGAGTTTGACTCAACTTTAAATCGTTTACAACTGCATCAATCATCCATTCATCAAACTCACCTTTTTTTAATTTTTCTATTTGTGCCAATAGTAAATCTTTAACTTGGTCTAAAGTTTGACCAGATTTAGGTGAACCAGTAAAAGAATGATAACCATAGTCATTTAAAAATGTTGGAGAACAACCTGCTCTTTGCACCAATTGTTTTTGATTTAAGTTTAAATCTATGATTCCTGCATTTCCATTTGCTAAAATCATATCACAAAGTGTTACCATTTTTTCTTCTTCAGTATTTATACCTTCAGATCTAAATGTTACTGCAATAGATTCTGATGTTGGCCCAAATACTTCATTTATAACAGGAGTTGTAATTTTTTGCTCTTTTGGTAAAGTAGGGTGTGTTAATTCTTTCTTTTCGAATTTACCAAAAGTTTCATTTATCTTTTTGATTGTTGGTTCAAACTCTAAATCGCCAACCATAACAATAGCCATATTATTTGGTACATAATATTTGTTAAAATAATTATGAATGTCTACCATTGACGGGTTTTTTAAATGTTGCCCTGTACCAATTGTAGTTTGTTGTCCATAAGGATGATTAGGAAATAAACCAGCTAACATAGCAGCATACCTTTTTCTAAAATCATTGTCTTGTCCACGATTAAATTCTTCGAAAACTGCTTCTAATTCTGTATGAAACAATCTTAAAACTAATGTGCTAAAACGTTCTGCTTCTAAAGTTACCCATTTATCAAATTCATTTGCAGGAATTTTGTTGGTATACACAGTTTGCTCAAACCAAGTGTAAGCATTTGTACCAGTTGCTCCTAAAGAGGCTGTCATTTTATCATATTCATTGGCTACAGAATAATTTGACGCTTCTAAAGAAACCTTGTCTATTTCTTTATACAGTGCTAATTTTTTATCAGGATCTTCTTCTGTTCTGTGCTGTTCATATAAATCAGAAATTTTTTCTAAATATACTTTCTCTTTTTCCCAATCTGCAGTACCAATTTTGTGAGTACCTTTAAAGACCATGTGCTCTAAATAATGAGCTAAACCTGTAGATTCTTTTGGATCGTAGTTAGAACCAGCTCTAACAGCAATATAAGTTTGAATTTTAGGCTCATCTACATTTTTGCTTAAATACACTTTTAAACCATTGTTTAAAGTATACAAACGCAAACCTGTTGGATCGTTTTCTACAGTTTCATAGCTAATTTGATTAGCATCTTTTTGAGAAGTGACGTTATACGTTTTCTCTGTGTTCGTTTTACAGCTAAAAGCAGTAATTAATAATGTGCTAAGAAATAGCAGTTTCATTTTTTTCATAATAGTTTGATTTAGATTGATTCCTATTTTCATAGGAATGACAGTTTAAGTGGAAACATTGAAGCTTCACCTAAAGAAATTCTTTTCGATTAAAAAATCCGTTGAATTTACGAATTCAACGGATTTTAAGGTATATTATTATAAAACTTTAACAGTTTTTTAATGTAATGTTGTTTATTTTAAAACATCTGCAATCATTTCTCCAATTTTAGCTGGCGAACTTACAACATGTACACCATTTTCTGCTAAAATTTTCATTTTTGCTTGTGCAGTGTCATCTGCTCCACCAACAATTGCTCCTGCATGACCCATTGTTCTTCCTGCTGGTGCAGTTTGTCCTGCTATAAAACCTACAACTGGTTTTCTATTTCCATCAGCTTTAATCCATTGTGCAGCTTCAGCTTCTAAGTTTCCACCAATTTCACCAATCATTACAATAGCTTCAGTTTCATCATCATTCATTAATAACTCTACAGCTTCTTTAGTAGTTGTTCCAATAATTGGATCTCCTCCAATACCAATAGCAGTTGTAATTCCATATCCTTGTTTTACAACTTGGTCAGCAGCTTCATACGTTAATGTTCCTGATTTAGACACAATACCAACTTTTCCTTTTTTAAAGATAAAACCTGGCATAATACCAACTTTAGCTTCATCTGGAGTTATAACTCCTGGACAGTTAGGACCAACTAATCTACAGTCTTTATTATCTATATAAGCTTTTACTTTTACCATATCTGCAGTAGGAATTCCTTCAGTAATACAAATAATTACTTTGATTCCTGCATCTGCAGATTCCATAATTGCATCTGCAGCAAAAGCTGGAGGTACAAAAATAATTGAAGTGTCTGCTCCTACTTTTTCTACAGCTTCTACAACTGTATTAAAAACAGGTTTACCTAAGTGTTCTTGACCACCTTTTCCTGGAGTAACTCCTCCAACAACATTGGTTCCATAATCAATCATTTGACCAGCGTGAAAAGTACCTTCACTACCTGTAAAACCTTGAACAATAATTTTTGAATTTTTATTTACTAAAACACTCATTTGATATGATATTTAATCCCATTGTCTTTGTAGACATTTCCCAAAAGGAAAATAAAATGGAGTTTGATTTAATTTATAATGCAAAAATAGTTTATTGATTGATTTTAAAAAAGAAAATACGTTCTTTCTTAATCTTTAAAATCTATATAAAAAGTTAAATTTTAATAATTAGACTTTCTCTCTTTTAAAAAACGCTTTATTTCTGCTAATTCTTTTAGTTTTTCTCTAGATTCAGATATTGGTGTTCCAAAATAAGATTTACCACCAGCTACTGATTTTGTAACACCAGTTTGTCCTAAAATAACAGCTCCTTTTCCTATTGTAATTCCGCTATTTGTCCCTACTTGTCCCCAAATTGTAACTTCGTCTTCTATAATTACACAACCTGCAATACCTGTTTGTGAGGCAATTAAACATTTTTTACCAATTATTGTATCATGACCTACATGCACTTGGTTGTCTATTTTTGTTCCTTTACCAATAGTAGTATCTCCTGTAACTCCTTTATCTATAGTACAAGAAGCGCCTAAATCTACATAATTTTCTAAAACTACTCTACCACCAGAAATTAATTTATCAAAACCTGTTGCTCTATTTTTATAGTAAAAAGCGTCTGCACCTAAAACTGTATTTGCATGAATAGTTACGTTATTTCCAATAACAGTATTGTCATAAATAGAAACGTTTGGATGAATTACACAATTTTTACCAATAATAACATTGTTACCAATAAAAACGTTTGGTTGAATGATAGTTCCTTCACCAATAATTGCAGAATCTGAAATACTAACTTTGGATGCTATAAAAGGATTAAAATGTGTTGTTATTTTATTAAAATCTCGAAAAGGATCATCAGAAATTAACAAAGATTTTCCTTCTGGACAAGCAACTTTTTTGTTGATTAGAATTGTTGTGGCAGCAGAATTTAGTGCTTTATCGTAATATTTTGGATGATCTACAAAAACAATATCCCCTTTTTCTACAACGTGAATTTCATTGATTCCTAAAATCTCAAAATTTGTATCACCTATAAAATCTACTTTTAAAAGTGATGCAATTTGTTGAAGCGTTTGTGCAGATTTGAATTTCATTCCGTCTATTTTTTACTTCCGTAAATGATTACTCTTGCAAATAAAACGTACAAAAATGGTACTTTAGAAAAGAAGACATCTAAATTATAGCCTAATTTGTTGATCCAATTATCATAATTTTTATCACCAAAAATTTTTAAAGAAATAAAACCAAAAGCAACACTAAAAAAATCGAAGAAATAATGATCGAAGGTAAATTTTTCTCTGATTATTTTGAAGTCACTAGAAACCAAAGCATGTTCATCTGGTGTTCTTTCTTGTGGATTCATTTTTCTGTATAATTTATACAGAGGATTCATATTTAAAGGTTCTAAAAAGACTACTTTTCCACCAGGTTTTAATACTCTGTGAATATGTCCTATCGATTTTTCTATATCTAAATGATGTAAAATTGCGCCACCAAAAACAATATCAAAAGAATTGTCTTCGAATGTTAAATTATTGGCATCCATTAAATGATGGTTTACTGGAAAAGACTGCTCAGAAGCGTGTTGTTTTCCGTTTTCTAATTCAACTTCAGAAATATTGATACAGGTTAAACTTTTAGGTTTTGTATCCTCATTAAACCAAGCAGCCCAAGTATAAGAACCAATTTCTAATACATCTTGACCATTAAAATCTTTGAGAAGTTTATTTAGGATTTTCTTTTCTCTTTTGTAAGAATAGAAAAAAGCGTGTCTTCTTAATTTTTTAATCTTTGTTCTGTCTAGCTTACCTTCATTCCAGTAATCTTTTTCAGTCTGATTAATTTCTTCTCTTGTTTTTGTAGACATTAGAAATTATTCTTTAATTCTTTCTTGATAGTTACCTTTTGTAGTTTCTACCTTAATTTTATCGCCTTCATTTATAAAAAGAGGCACATTTACTGAAGCACCAGTTTCTACAGTTGCAGGTTTTGTTGCGTTTGTAGCTGTATTTCCTTTAACACCAGGTTCTGTATGTGTAACTTCTAAAATAACACTTGCTGGTAAATCTACAGAAAGTGGCATATTGTCTTCAGAATTAATAATAATAGTTACTATTTCTCCTTCTTTCATTAAACCAGGATTGTCTAAAGCTGCTTCTAACAAACGAATTTGTGTATAATCTGCTTCATTCATAAAATGATAAAATTCTCCATCATGATACAAAAACTGAAATTTATGGGTTTCTACTCTTACATCATCTATTTTTCTACCAGCAGGAAACGTATTATCTACTACTTTACCATTGGTAACACTTTTTAATTTTGTTCTTACAAATGCAGGACCTTTTCCTGGTTTTACATGTAAAAATTCGATAATTTTATAAATGTCATTATTATATTTAATACACAATCCGTTTCTTATATCTGATGTTGTTGCCATTCTTATTTTTAGTTTGCTTTATAATATCCTTTCATAATTCCTCTATGCGAATCTTTGATAAATTGAATGATTTCATCACGTTCTGGAGTTGCCTCCATCTCTGCTTCTATAATATCAATTGCTTGAGAATTATTATAATTTTTTTGAAATAAAATTCTATATATATTCTGAATTTCTCTAATTTTTTTGGTTGTATAGCCTCTTCTTCTTAAGCCTACAGAATTGATTCCTACATAAGAAAGTGGTTCTCTTGCAGATTTTACATAAGGAGGTACATCTTTTCTAACCAAAGAACCTCCTGTAACAAATGCATGTTTACCTACAGATGCAAATTGATGTACAGCAACCATACCTGCTAAAACAACATTGTCTCCAATAGTTACATGACCTGCTAAAGTAGAATTATTTGAAAAAATACAATTATCGCCCACAAAAGAATCATGAGCTATGTGACAATATGCCATAATTAAGCAATTATCACCAATTTTAGTTTTCATTCTATCTGTAGTTCCTCTATTAATGGTTACACATTCTCTTATGGTAACATTATCTCCTATTTCTACAGTGGTTTCTTCATCATCAAACTTTAAATCTTGTGGAATTGCTGAAATTACTGCCCCTGGAAAAATTCTACAATTTTTACCAATTCTTGCACCTTCCATTATGGTTACGTTTGAACCAATCCAAGTTCCTGAACCAATAGTTACATTATTATGTATGGTTGTAAAAGGTTCTATAACTACATTTCTTGCAATTTTTGCTTGTGGATGCACATAAGCTAATGGTTGATTCATAGTATTTTTATTTAATTTTTGATATTTGTGCCATTAACTCTGCTTCTGCAACTAATTTACCATTTGCATATGCATACGCTTGCATGTGACAAATTCCTCTTCTGATTGGTGTAATTAATTCACATTTAAAAATTACAGTATCTCCAGGTAACACTTTTTGCTTAAATTTTACTTTATCCATCTTCATGAAATAAGTAAGATAATTTTCTGGATCAGGTACTGTATTTAATACCAAAACACCACCACATTGTGCCATTGCTTCTACTTGTAAAACACCTGGCATTACTGGAGAACCTGGAAAATGCCCTACAAAGAAATTTTCATTCATTGTAACGTTTTTCATACCAACAACATGTTTGTCTGAAAGCTCTATAATTCTATCTATCAACAAAAAAGGTGGTCTATGAGGTAAAATATCCATAATTTGATGAATATCTAACAAAGGTGGCAGGTTTAAATCAAAAGAAGGAACATTATTCCTTTTTTCTGTTTTAATTATTTTTGCCAGTTTTTTTGCAAACTGAGTATTAATTAAATGTCCTGGTTTGTTGGCAATTACCTTTCCTTTTATTCTAATTCCTGTAAGTGCTAAATCTCCTATAACATCTAATAATTTATGTCTTGCAGCCTCATTTGCCCAATGTAAAGTTAGATTATCTAAAATTCCGTTTGGTTTTACAGTAATATTATCTTTTTTAAATGCTTTTTTTAGTTTTTCCATTGTGCCACTAGATAATTCTTTATCTACGTATACAATAGCATTATTCAAATCACCACCTTTAATAAGGTCGTTTTCTAATAACATTTCTATTTCGTGTAAAAAGCTAAAAGTTCTTGCATCTGCAACTTCTTCTTTAAAATCAGAAATTTTTGACAAAGTAGCATTTTGAGTACCTAAAATTTTAGTACCAAAATCTACCATAGTTGTTACTTGGTATTCATCTGAAGGCATTAAAATAATTTCGCTACCAGAAACTTCATCTTTATAAGAAATAATTTCTTTAACAACATATTCTTCTATTTCTGCATCTTGCTCTTCTATACCTGCTTTTTCTAAAGCTTCTACAAAATATTTCGAAGAACCATCCATAATTGGTGGTTCTGAAGAATCGATTTCTATTAATAAATTATCGATATCTAAACCTACTGCAGCTGCTAAAACATGCTCTGAAGTTTGAATAAGAACGCCATTTTTTTCTATATTGGTACCTCTTTGTGTATTTACAACATACTCTGCTTTTGCTTCTATTGTTGGTTTGCCTTCTAAATCTATTCTACAGAACGCAAAACCATGATTTACTGGAGCAGATTTTAAGGTCATTGTAACTGTATTACCTGTATGCAATCCTACACCAGATAAACTTACTTGTTTTTGTATTGTTTTTTGTTTCTTACTCATTTAAAGTAGATTTTTGAGTCTTCAACTCTTTTTCTATGTTGCTTATTTTTGTAGCTATTTTAGGTAAATTTCTAAAATAGACATAACTTTTGGTAAAATCTTGTATTTTAAAAGCTGGACTTCCATTTAAAATTTCATTGTCCTTTATACTTTTAGAAATACCTGCTTGTGCTAATATTTTTACATTGTCGCCAATTTTAAGATGACCTACAATACCAACTTGACCACCAATCATACAGTTTTTACCGATTTTTGTAGAACCTGCAATACCAGTTTGAGAGGCTATTACAGTATTTTCTCCAATTTCTACATTATGAGCAACTTGTATTTGATTATCTAGTTTAACACCTTTTCTAATAATTGTAGATCCTAAAGTAGCTCTATCTATAGTACAAGAAGAACCAATATCTACATTGTCTTCTATAATTACATTACCAATTTGCGGAATCGCTTTAAATTCTCCTTTTTCATTAGGAGCAAAGCCAAAACCATCTGAACCTATAATTGCACCAGAATGAATTTTACAATTATTTCCTATTTGCGTTTCAGAATAAATTTTAACACCAGAAAAAATAATACAATTATCACCAATTACAGTGTTATCTCCTATATATGTATTCGGATAAATTTTTACATCATTACCAATTACAACATTTTCTCCTATGTAAGAAAAAGCACCTAAATAAACGTTTTCTCCAATTTTTGAAGAATCAGAAATAAAATTAGGTTGTTCTATACCAACCTTATTATTTTTTACTTCGTTATAAAACTCTAGTAATTTAGAGAAAGATTTATAAGCATCATCTACCTTTATTAAGGTTGTAGATATTTCTTTTTCTGGCTTAAAGCTTTTATTTACAATAGCAATTGATGCATTTGTAGTGTATAGATAAGAATTGTATTTTGGGTTTGATAAAAAAGTTAAAGACCCTTTTTCTCCTTCTTCTATTTTAGAAAGTTTAGAGACTTCTTCATTTGGGTTACCAATAATATCTCCTTCTAAAATGTCTGCTATTTGTTGTGCTGTAAATTTCATTAAACGCAAAAATATAAAATTTATAATGATTTGACTAATCTCATTTTATTTAGGATAACAAATAAAATTTTTAACTACAGGTTTTGTAAGTGCTTTTATGTTTAATTGATCAGAAGCTTTTGCAATATCCTTTAGTTTTCCTTTTTTATTAAGAATAAAAATAGGTTTTTCAGAATTGTATGCTTGATTGATGATTTGTTTAGAAAATACAAAAAAATGACTTTCATTTTCACTTAAATCTAATTTTTGAGATGCTTTAGCGACTTTCTTTTGGTAATAAACATCCTTAAAAGAATTACTCTGAATTTCTATACGCAATAATTTTCTATCAATTATCATTTTTGATAATAAAGACAATACTTTATCTGAGTGATTTGCCCATTCTTTTATTGATAATAAAATATCATAATCATCTAACTTAGAAAACATTTCTAGTGTTTTATCATCAAAATTAGCATCATTAATTTGATGATTTAAGAAATATTTTAGTGCAGTACTTGCAAACAAATCCTCTCCTTTTTCAGCTAATTCTTTGGCTCTTTTTAATACATTAACTAACATATTTTCTGCAACCAAACCTGTTTTATGCAAATACACCTGCCAATACATTAATCTCCTAGCTATCAAGAACTTCTCTACAGAATAAATTCCTTTTTGTTCAATAACTAATTCATCATTAACCACATTCATCATCGCAATTAATCTGTCTGAAGATATATTTCCTTCTGTAACACCAGTATAAAAACTATCTCTTTTTAAATAATCTAATCTGTCTATGTCTAATTGACTAGAAATTAATTGGCATAAGAATTTACGCTCATATTTTCCTTCAAAAATTTTAATGGCTAAACTTAATTTATCATCAAACTCGTCATTTAGTTTTTGCATAAATTTTAATGAAATTTCTTCATGTGAAATTCCGTTTACAATACTATGTTCTAAAGCGTGAGAAAAAGCTCCATGACCAATATCATGTAACAAAATGGCTATATACAGCGCATTTTCTTCCTCTTTTGATATTTTTACTTGTTTAAATCGTAAAACTTGAACCGCTTTTTGCATTAAATGCATACAACCAATTGCATGATGAAAACGAGTATGATTTGCTCCTGGATATACTAAATTAGAAAAACCCATTTGAGTTATTCTTCTTAATCGTTGAAAATAAGGATGTTCTATAATATCAAAAATTAAAGAATTTGGAATTTGGATAAATCCATAAATAGGATCATTTAAAATTTTTAATTTATTGGCAGCTTTTTTCTTCAAAAAATATATTTTATCAATCTATGGCAAAATACAATTTAATGCTATAAAATTGGCAATATTTTATCATTTTTAAACAATGCAAAGTATAACAAATACCTATTTTTAACGTTAAATGTTAAAATTTAAAAACGAACTATGAGCAGCATACATATTTTATGGGTAGATGATGAAATTGAATTATTAAAACCACACATTCTTTTTTTTTTTTTTATATATTATAAAGTTACCACTTGTACAAATGTTGCAGATGCTATTGATTTAGTTGATGAACAAAATTTTGACATTGTTTTTTTAGACGAAAATATGCCAGGTTTAACTGGTTTAGAGACGCTTGCAGAAATCAAACAAAAACAAGCAAATTTGCCTGTGGTAATGATTACTAAAAGTGAGGAAGAATATATTATGGAGGAAGCTATTGGCTCTAAAATTGCAGATTATTTGATTAAACCTGTAAATCCGAATCAGATTTTATTGAGTTTAAAGAAAAACTTAGATCACTCACGTTTGGTTTCAGAAAAAACGACTTCAAATTATCAGCAAGAATTTAGAAAAATTTCTATGGATTTGGCAATGGTCAATTCTTACGAAGAATGGATAGATTTATATAAAAAGTTAATTCATTGGGAGTTAGAATTAGAAAATATTAGTGACCCAGGAATGTTAGGAATTCTCGAAAGCCAGAAACAAGAAGCTAATAATCAGTTCTTTAAATTTATTAAAAAGAATTATGAAGATTATTTAACTGCACATGATAAACCAACATTCTCACATACTCTATTTAAAGATTATGTTGTGCCAGAGTTGAGTAAAGACCAAGGTGTTTTGTGGGTTGTAATTGATAATTTACGTTACGATCAATACAGAATTTTAGAACCATTGATTAATAATCATTACAAAAAAGACGAAGAATACGCATATTTCTCTATTTTACC
>JBGCFX010000256.1:0-12633 GCA_045110395.1 Polaribacter sp. | reverse complement strand
ACTAAAGTAGCTAATGCTTGTCCATCTACATCTTCTGCAATAATTAATAAAGGTCTTCCAGATTGAGAAACTGGTTCTAAGATTGGTAAAATTTCTTGTAAGTTAGAAATCTTTTTATCGAATAATAAAACATACGGATTTTCTAAATCTGCAATCATTTTATCTGCGTCAGTTACAAAATAAGGAGATAAATAACCTCTATCGAATTGCATACCTTCTACAACATCTACGTAGGTTTCCATTCCTTTTGCTTCTTCTACAGTAATAACACCTTCTTTACCAACTTTGGTAAAAGCAGTGGCAATTAACTCACCAATTGTGTTATCGTTATTAGCAGAAATTGCAGCAACTTGATTTATTTTTTCTGAAGAATTACCCACTTTTTTAGTTTGCTTTTCTAGATCTGCAACAATTGCTAAAACAGCTTTGTCTATTCCACGTTTTAAATCCATAGGATTTGCACCAGCAGCAACATTTTTTAATCCTTCTTTTACAATTGCTTGTGCTAAAACAGTAGCAGTTGTTGTTCCATCACCAGCTAAATCGTTGGTTTTAGAAGCCACTTCTTTTACCATTTGAGCTCCCATATTTTCAAGCTCATTTTCTAATTCTACTTCTTTTGCTACAGAAACACCATCTTTAGTTACAGTTGGCGCTCCAAAAGATTTAGAAATAATTACATTTCTTCCTTTAGGTCCTAAAGTTACTTTTACTGCATTTGCTAATGCATCAACTCCACGTTTTAAGCCATCTCTAGCCTCTATATCAAATTTTATATCTTTTGCCATTTTTGTAATTGTTTATTCGTTTAATTGTTTAAAAGTGTAATCGTTACAAATGCTTACTGCAATTGTAAACTGAAAACTTTTTAGATGATTGCCAAAATATCAGATTCACGCATCATTAAATAATCTTTTCCTTCTAATTTTAAATCTGTTCCACCATATTTGCTATACAAAACAGTGTCACCAACTTTTACGGTTAGTGGCTCATCAACTTTACCATTACCAACTGCAACAACAGTTCCTTTTTGAGGTTTTTCTTTTGCGTTGTCTGGTATTATTAATCCAGAAGCTGTTTTTGTTTCTGCAGGTGCAGGTTCTACAAGAACTCTGTCTGCTAAAGGTTTGATGTTTAATCCCATTTTATATAAATTTTGATTAATTAAATTATTATTTACTTTTAGTAAATAGTCAGAAATTATGCCATCAACAGAAAACTGACATATTTTCTTTTGATTGATTTTATTGTAAAATAATATCCAAAAAAAAATGCCAACGTGTCATTTACGTTGGCATTTTATTATTTCTTATACTTTTTAGATACTATCTTTAGTAGTAGTTGGTGTTGTAGTGTCTGCAGGAACTGTAGTTTCTACACCATCTAATTTATCTTTTAATTCGAAACTGTTATTACCTCCTCTGTCTATTGCAAAGTTTGATAAAAGAATTAAAGCGAACATTGCTATTGCTAAAGTCCAAGTAGTTCTGTCTAAAAAATTATTTGTGTTTTGTACACCACCTAAAGACTGTGATCCACCACCACCAAAAGAAGAAGACAATCCTCCACCTTTAGGGTTTTGTACCATAACTATTAAAATTAATACCACAGCTACTAATAAGATGACACCTAAAAATAAGTTATAACTCATGATTTATTTTTTTGTAAAATTTTTACTTTTTTAATTTGGTCTGCAAAGTAACCACTTTTTTCTGGATATTTCAAACTTAAAATACGGTAAGCTTGTATTACACTTTCATATTTTTTTTGCTCTAAATATACTTTTGCTAAAGTTTCTGTCATTAAGGAGGAATCTTGCTTGTTTGATTTGACAGGAATGGTAATTTTTTTATCTTTAGCTAAGGGTTCTAATTTAGGGTTGGTTTGTATAAATCTATCAATAATATCCTCTTCTTTTACAACTTTTAAAACTTTTTCTTGATCAGTTCTAACAATTGGTTTTTTGGTTGATAGTTGCAACCATTCTCCAAAAGAATGATTTTCTGAAGAAGAAAATGTAATTGGTTTTCCTACAGATAGTTCTTTTTCTATTTCTTCTATTTTAGTAGCTGATTTCTCTAAAGTTGGTTTTATTTCTAAATCTGGTGCTACTAAAAATTCACTTTCATTAGATATTTTTTCTGATATTTTTTGATGAATATCTTCTTTAGAAATATTAAAATTATCAGAACTTATAAAATTAAAAAGGATGTTTCTATCTGTTGTATAAGCTGCAGTTTGCTTTAACTCGTTATTATATTTAAAGCTATCTTGATTTTTTAAACCTTTTAAATACAAGGTTCTTGCAGATAGGAAATAAGGAAATTCATCTACAATAGATTTAAGTTCTGCAGTTTCTAATTGCTGAATGGCTTGTTTTTTTTCTAATAAATTGATGAATTTTTCTGTGTTCAATTCTTTATTTTTTTATTCCAACTTCCAACTTCCAACTCCTAAAACTACCATTTAGCCACAGAAGCATTAAATATATCTTGTGTAATTCTTTCTAAAATTTCATCTAGAGCTGTTTCTAAAACGCCACCTGTTAGTTGTACAGTTGCATCTACATCAGAATAAAATGAAAATTGTCTTTCGAAATCGTCTTTTTCATTTTTTTTATTTACAAATCTTACATTTACAGTAACTGTTAATCTATTTTGTGCTGCAGTTTGGTTTGCAGAAGCACTCATTGGGTTAATTCTGTAACCAGTTATTTCTCCACTAAAATGTAAATCGCCATTACTTGTTACTGCAGATAAATTGGTTTGTCTTGTAAATAAATCTCTTAAACCTTCTGTAAAAGTTTGACTTAAATTAGGTTCTACTAAAGGTGCTTGGTTTGGAAAAAAGTCTATTTGAACGCTTTCTGCATTTCCAATATTAACACCAGAAAAAGAATAAATACCACAACTTACAAGAGAGGTAATTATGATTAAAAATAAAATTATTTTTTTCATTCTTATTTTTTCAAAGTTTAAAATTTAAAGTTCAATATTTAGAGTTTTATGACAACTTTGAATAATGAATTTTAAATCTTGAATTCTAGAGATCGTATTGTTTAATCTTTCTGTACAATGTTCTTTCAGAAATACCCAATTCTTTCGCTGCTAATTTACGTTTATTATTATTTTTTTCTAAAGATTTTTTAATCATCTCTATTTCTTTGTCTTGTAAAGATAAAGATTCGTCTTCTTCAATGGTCTCAATAAAATCATAATCTTTTTCTGTGGATACATTTTGAGGAATATTTAAAACCTCGATATTAGTTTGTTCTAAATCTTTATCGCCATAAATTTTTTCTAACAATTGATGGTTTTCTTCTTGAACTTCTTCAATATTTCCGTTTTTCATCAAGTCTAAAGTCAGCTTCTTTAAATCGTTTATGTCATTACGCATATCAAACAAAATCTTGTACATAATGTCTCTTTCAGTAGAAAAATCATTTTCTTTTTTACCACCAATTATAGCAGGAAAATTACTTTTATTATTTGGTAAGTATTGTTGTAATTTCTGAGCAGAAACAATTCGTTCTTCCTCAATTACAGAAATTTGTTCAGCTAAATTTTTCAATTGACGAATATTTCCTGGAAAACGATAATTCAGCAAAACAGTCACAGCATTCTCATCTAACCTTATAGATGGCATTCTGTATTTTTGTGCAAAATCGGAAGCAAATTTTCTGAACAATAAATGAATATCTTGATTACGTTCTCTTAAAGCTGGTAAATGAATTTCTACAGTACTTAATCTATAATATAAATCTTCTCTAAATTTTTCTTTTTCAATGGCAAACTGCATGTTTACATTGGTTGCAGCTACAATTCTCACATTGGTTTTTAATACTTTAGATGAACCTACTTTTATGAATTCGCCATTTTCTAAAACACGTAATAAACGTACTTGTGTTGTTAATGGCAATTCACCAACTTCATCTAAGAAAATAGTACCACCATCTGCTACTTCAAAATACCCTTTTCTGTCTTGTGTTGCGCCTGTAAAAGCACCTTTTTCGTGACCAAAAAGTTCACTATCTATAGTTCCTTCAGGAATTGCGCCACAGTTTACAGCAATATATTTTGCGTGTTTTCTGTGTGATAATTGATGAATAATTTTAGGGATATTTTCTTTACCTACACCACTTTCTCCTGTTACTAAAACAGAAATATCTGTAGGTGCTACTCTTACTGCTTTTTCTAAAGCACGGTTTAAATGAGTATCATTACCGATAATTCCGAAACGTTGTTTTAATGCTTGTAAGTTTTCCATATAGCCCCTTTTAATTTCCCCAAAGGGGAAAAACACTCTTGTATTATCAACTGTATTTTAATTTTCAATATATTCTGAAACGCCTTTTTCTTGATTATCATTTAGCCATTGCCAATTCAGTTTTAAATGAATTTTATTGTCTTTGGTAAAACTTACTTTCGCAATTGCCTTTCCAGCTTTTAATTCGTTTTCTGAAGTAACACATTGATATACCATATTAAGTATATCATTTTGAAGTGTTGCAATTATTTTTCCGTATTTTATAGTTCCTCCAGTATAATCTGCAGTAACTATATTTTCTTTTTGTTGATATTTAAAAACGGTTTCAGAATTTACTTTTCCACTTTCTGAGTTTTCTAATAGATAGAAAATTTTGTTGTTAAAGTTGAATTCACTCATTTTTAATCATTATCAGAATAAATAATTTTTTTTCAAATGCGCAGTTATAAATTTCTTAAAAATTTAAATCTTTTATTAAAAGCTTAAAATCATTCAATTCTTCATCTGTGAAGAAACTTTTATTTAAATAAGAGTCTAAACCACTAATATTACTCAGAACGAAATATTTTTTATGTTCTTTAATCTTTTTTATTTTATCCCATTCTGTGAATGTTTGAACAGATTTGCTTCTACTTGCCATTCCTTTTTTATTGTAAGTTGCAGTAGTTTCTTCTCTTAATAAATAGTTTTTATTAAAACTTTTTTTTAAAATAAAATAAAAAGCTAAAGGAAATATTAAAAATACAATTGCTGGGAAAATTATATTAATAATCGGGATTTCTTTTTCCAATATACTTTTATCAAAAATATATATGATATTAAAAACAACCATACCACTAGCCATTAAAATCACAATCCAAGTTCCCCAAGATTTAAATATCTTTTGCTTTACAGGTAATATAAATTCTTTGAATGTATATTTTACTGTGATTGTAATTTCTTTTTCCATTTCACCAAGGTATAGAGTAGTTTCTTAACTTTAAAACTCTTTTTAATTATTATCAGAATACCCAACAGCAATTCCTTTTAAGGTTGCAGAGGTGCAATCTTCTACTTTTACCATTACAAAATCACCTAATTTATAGTGTTCTTTAGGGAAAACAATTACGGTGTTTTGTGTATTTCTTCCTTTCCATTCATTTGGGTTTTTCTTAGAGGTTCCTTCAATTAAAACTTCCTCTGTTTTCCCTAAATGCTTTTGTGTTCTATATAAAGCGTGCTTTTGTTGTAAATCGATAACTTCTTGTAATCTTCTTTTTTTAATTGCAAAAGGCACATCATCTTTCATTTTATTTCCAGCTAAAGTTCCTGGTCTTTCAGAATATGAAAACATAAAACCGAAATCGTATTTTACATATTCCATCAATTCTAATGTATTTTGATGATCTTTTTCTGTTTCTCCACAAAAACCAACAATCATATCTTGTGATAAAGACATTTCTGGAATTATCTTAAAAATATTATCCACTAATTCTTTATATTCTTCACGAGTATGTTGTCTGTTCATAGCTTTTAACATTGCATTACTTCCACTTTGAACAGGTAAATGCAAGTATTTGCAAATGTTTTTGTGTTTTGCCATTGTGTGGATTACATCCAAACTCATATCTTGAGGATTAGATGTCGAAAAGCGAAAACGTGTTTTCGGAAATTTAGTTGCACACATATCTAATAACTGAGAAAAATCTACAGAAGTTGCTTGTGCCATTTCAGTTGCTTTCTTGAAATCTTTTTTCAAACCACCTCCATACCATAAAAAACTATCTACATTCTGACCTAAAAGAGTAATTTCTTTAAAATTTTGATCTACCATAGATTGAATTTCCTCTAAAATACTTTTCGGATCTCTGCTTCGTTCACGTCCACGAGTAAAAGGAACTACACAAAAAGTACACATATTGTCACAACCTCTTGTAATAGATACAAATGCAGTAACACCGTTTGAATTTAAACGAACAGGAGAAATATCTCCATAGGTTTCTTCTTTAGATAAAATTACGTTTACAGCATCTCTACCTTCGCTAACTTCTTCTAATAAATTAGGTAAATCTTTGTAAGCATCTGGCCCAACAACTAAGTCCACAATTTTTTCTTCTTCTAAAAATTTTTCTTTTAAACGTTCAGCCATACATCCTAAAACGCCGACTTTCATTTTTTTGTTAGACTCTTGTTTTACTCTGTTGTATTTTTGTAATCTTTTTCTAACTGAAGTTTCCGCTTTTTCACGAATAGAACAAGTATTCACCAAAACTAAATCAGCCTCTTCTAGAATTTGAGTTGTATTGTAGCCTTCTTTATCTAAAATAGCAGCTACAATTTCACTATCATTCATATTCATTTGACAGCCATAGCTTTCTATGAATAATTTTTTAGAATTTTCTTTTTTATTTTCGGTTACAAGAGCTTTGCCTTGTATTTTCTCGTCTATGATTTTTTCTACGTGTTCCATCTATCAATTTATCATTTAAAGGTGAGCAAAGATACAACCATATTTGAATTTTTATGACAAATTGGCAGAAAAAAGTTTTTTTGTGATGGATTTTAAAAAGACAAACAATTTTTTTATTTTAGAGATTATAATATATCTAATTATTAATAGATTTGAATTTCGGACTCAATAAATAAGATAAAATGAATAAACAAGTTAATTTTTTTCTAGTCACGTATTTTATTTTTTGTTTGTTAATGAGTTGTAGTAAAACTAAAAATAAGCCAAAATTGTCTTCGATATTAGATGTTTCCATAGAACAAAAAGTAGATTCTGTTTTAAGCTTGATGAATTTAGATGAGAAAATTGGTCAAATGGTTCAATATGCAGCTGGTCAAGATTTAACAGGCCCAGCAGCTTCTAAAAATGCAAAACAGAAAGCTAATAAAATTAAAAACGGACAAGTAGGTTCTCTTTTAAATGTAGTTTCTGTAAAAGATGTTAGAGAAGCACAAGAATTAGCTATGCAGTCTCGTTTAAAAATCCCATTAATTTTTGGTTATGATGTTATTCACGGTTTAAAAACAATTTTTCCAATTCCATTAGGAGAAAGTGCTAGTTGGGATTTAGACCTCATAAAAAAATCGTCGGCAATTGCAGCTAAAGAATCTGCAGCTTCTGGTTTAAATTGGACGTTTGCGCCAATGATAGATGTTTCTAGAGATGCAAGATGGGGTAGAGTTATGGAAAGTGCTGGGGAAGATCCGTATTTAAACTCAGTAATTGGAGTGGCTAGAATTCTAGGTTTTCAAGGTGATGACTTATCAGATAAAAATACTATTGCAGCCTGTGCAAAACATTTTGCAGGGTATGGTTTTGCAGAAGCAGGTAGAGAATATAGTACTGTAAATATTGGTGAATTTGAATTGCATAACACTATTTTACCTCCATTTAAAGCTTCAGCAAATGCTGGTGTAGCTACTTTTATGAATGCTTTTAATGATATTGACGGAATTCCTGCAACTGCACATACAGTATTGCAAAGAGATATTTTAAAAAATGGTTGGAACTGGAATGGTTTTATTGTTTCAGATTGGGGTTCTATAGGCGAGTTAGTAGGCCATGGATTTGCAAAAGATAAAAAGCAAGCTGCAATAATTGCTTTAAATGCAGGGAGTGATATGGATATGGAATCGTATTCTTATGAAACTCATTTAGCAACATTGTTAGAAGAAAATAAAGTTTCTTTAGAAAATTTAAATGATGCTGTTAAAAGAATTTTAAGAATAAAGTTTCAATTAGGTTTGTTTGATGATCCTTTTAAATATTGTGATGAAGAAAGAGAAAAAAATAATATTTATACTGATGAACATTTAGCTATTTCTAGAGATGTGGCAAAAAAATCGATTGTTCTTTTAAAGAACGAAAACAATATTTTACCTGTTTCTAAAAACGTTAAAAGTATTGCAATTATTGGACCTTTTGCAGATAATAAAAATCAACCTTTAGGAAACTGGCGTGCGAAAGCTACCTATAATTCTGCAGTTTCTTTATTAGAAGGTGTAAAAGCAAAAGTTGGTAAAAACACAAAAATTTATTACGAAAAAGGTATAGAATTAACCATACCAACTGTAAAACCTGGAGATAATCAATTTATGTATCCTTTAAAAATGAATACAAAAGACAAAAAAGGGATCTCTAAAGCAGTAGCAATAGCAAAAAAATCGGATGTAGTTTTTTTAGCAATTGGAGAAGATGCTTATCAATCTGGAGAAGGCAGAAGTTATACTAATATTGGTTTTGCAGGTTTGCAAAACGAACTAATGGAGGCTGTTTATAAAGTGAATAAAAATATCGTTTTAGTGTTGTCTAATGGGAGAGCAATGGATATTTCTAGTGCAAATAAAATTTTACCAGGAATTTTAGTTACTTGGCATTTGGGGTCAGAATCGGGTAATGCCATTGCAGATGTTTTGTTTGGCGATTATAATCCGTCAGGAAAATTACCAGTTTCTTTTCCAAGAAATGTTGGTCAAGTACCTATATATTACAATCAAAAAAATACAGGAAGACCTTCTAATGATATTCATGTGACATATTCTGGATATCAAGATTCTAAAAAATCTGCTTTGTATCCTTTTGGCTTTGGCTTAAGTTACACTACTTTTTCTTACAATAATTTAAGGGTTGATAAAGAGAAAATGTCATCTAAAGAAAAAATAATTCTTTCTGTAGATGTTAAAAATACAGGAAATGTTAATGGAGAAGAAGTTGTACAACTTTATATAAGAGATTTAGTAGCTAGTATTATAAGACCTGTTAATGAATTAAAAGGGTTTCAAAAAGTATATATCAAAGCTGGTAAAACAAAAAAGATTTCTTTTACAATTGATAAAGAGATCCTTCAATTTTATACCATTAATAAAAAATGGGAAGTAGAATCAGGAGATTTTTTACTTTTTGTAGGTGGAAATTCATCAACAAAACTCAAGCAAAAAATTACTGTAGAATAATTTTTCTCTTAAAATTAAGGTAAAAAGCACTCGTAAAAAAAAATTATAAAAAAAAACTACATACTTTTGCAAACCAAAATAGGCGTAGTTTTAATGCGCAATTGGAGTAAACGAAAGATATATGGCAAAGAATTTAGTAATAGTTGAGTCACCAGCAAAAGCAAAAACCATTGAGAAATTTCTTGGAAAAGATTTTCAAGTAGAATCTAGTTATGGGCACATTGCAGACTTACCTTCCAAAGAATTGGGTATAGATGTAGAGGGAGATTTTAGTCCAAAATATATTATTTCTGATGATAAAAAACCCGTCGTAAAAAAACTAAAATCTTTAGCAAAGAAAGCAGAAACTGTATGGTTAGCTAGTGATGAAGATAGAGAAGGAGAAGCTATTGCTTGGCATTTAAAGGAGCAATTAGAACTAAAAGATGAAAACACAAAACGTATTGTTTTTCACGAAATTACCAAAAAAGCCATTTTAAAAGCAGTCGAAAATCCAAGAGATATCGATTATGATATGGTAAATGCACAACAAGCACGTAGAGTTTTAGACAGGCTTGTTGGGTACGAATTATCGCCAGTTTTATGGCGTAAAGTAAAAGGAGGTTTATCTGCAGGAAGAGTGCAATCTGTTGCTGTTCGTTTAATTGTAGAAAGAGAAAGAAGTATTCAAGAATTTACTGCAGAAACTCATTATAAGGTAGTTGCAGAATTTTCTAACAATGAAGGAAAAAAGTTTAAAGCAACTATCCCAAAGAATTTTGATTCTAAAAAGGAAGCAGAAACTTTTTTAAATTCTTGTGCAGATGCTAGTTTTTCTATTTTAGATTTAACCAAAAAACCAGCAAAAAAATCTCCAGCAGCACCATTTACTACATCAACATTACAACAAGAAGCATCTCGTAAGTTAGGGTTTGCAGTGGGTAGAACAATGCAAGTTGCACAACGTTTGTATGAAGCAGGTTTAATCACTTACATGAGAACAGATAGTGTAAATTTATCTGTAGACGCAAGAAACGAGGCAGAAGAAGAAATTACAGCTTCTTATGGTAAAGAATATAGCAAACAACGTGTTTTTAAGTCGAAAGCAAAAGGTGCACAAGAAGCACATGAAGCTATTAGACCTACTAATATGAAAATGCATTCTGTGAATGTTGAATATGACCAAGATAGATTGTATGATTTAATTTGGAAAAGAACGTTGGCTTCTCAAATGAGTGATGCTCAATTAGAACGTACAAACATCAAAATAGAAAATTCTGAAAATTCTAAAATCTTTACTGCTAATGGAGAAATGATAAAGTTTGAAGGTTTCTTAAAAGTATATTTAGAAGGTAAAGATGATGATGAAGAGGAACAAGCAGGAATGTTGCCAAACTTAAAAGTAAACGAAAGCTTAGATTATACTTTTATCAATGCAACACAACGTTTTACAAGTCCACCTTATCGTTTTACAGAAGCATCTTTGGTGAAGCAATTAGAAGAATTAGGTATTGGTCGTCCATCTACGTATGCACCAACAATTTCTACAGTTCAAAGAAGAGGTTATGTGGAAAAAGGTGATAATGAAGGAGAAGAAAGAAGTTATGAGCAGATGATTTTGTCAAATGGAGCTGTAAAAAACCAAACTTTAACTGAAAAAACAGGTTCTAATAAAAATAAACTAATTCCTACAGATATAGGTAATATTGTAAACGACTTTTTAGTCGCAAATTTTTCTAATATTTTAGATTTCGGATTTACAGCCAAAGTAGAAAATTCTTTTGATGATATTTCTGAGGGTGATGAAGATTGGATAGAAATGATTAAAGGTTTCTACACAAAATTTCACGATAATGTAGAAGACGTTAAAGAAAATGCAGAAAGAGAATCTGGAGAACGTATTTTAGGAAAACATCCACAAAGTGGAAAAACAGTTTTAGTGCGTTTAGGAAAATTTGGTCCTATTGCACAAATTGGTGCTCCAGAAGATGAAGAAAAGCAGTTTGCTAGTCTAAATAAAGATCAGAATTTAGGTACAATTACAATGGAAGAGGCATTAGAATTATTCTTGCTTCCAAAAACCTTAGGTACTTACGAAGGTGAAGAAGTTGTTGTCGCAAATGGACGTTTTGGACCTTATGTAAAGTTCGGAGCTATGTTTGTCTCTTTGGATAAAGGAGAAAACCCAATGGAAGTTGATTTGCCAAGAGCAGAAGAATTAATTGTTGCGAAACAAAAAGCAGATGCACCCATTTATCATTATGAAGATTTGCCTGTACAAAAAGGAGTTGGACGTTTTGGCCCTTTTATAAAATGGAATTCAATGTTTATCAACGTAAATAAAAAATACGATTTTGATAATCTTTCTGATGATGATATAATAGAACTTATTGAAGTTAAAAAGCAGAAAGAAATAGATAAAGTTATTCATAATTGGGAAGATGTAGGTATTCGAGTTGAAAAAGCAAGATGGGGTCGTTTTAATGTTTTAAAAGGAAAGATTAAAATAGAACTACCAAAAACAACCAAAATCGAAAAATTGTCTAAAGCTGAAGCTGTTAAAATGATTGAAGCTAAGACACCAAAGAAAAAAGCAACAAAAAGAAAAACTACTGCTAAAAAAACAACTAAAAAGAAATAAGTATTTCTTATATTGCATCTGATTTAAAAAAGATTGATGAACCAAGACTTTTTAACCCCTATAAAAGATTCGGTTGTAGCACATTTAGTGTTGCAGTCTGACTTGTGTTTAGGTAAAAAAATTAGATTTCACTCATACCAAGATGGTTTTCCAGACTTAGAAAATGTGCAAATAGCAATATTTGGCGTTCAAGAAGATAGAAACTCTGAGAATAATTTTGGTTGTGGAGAAAACTTACATTTTATACGAAGAAAACTATACCAACTATTTCCTGGAAACTGGCATACAGAAATTGCAGATTTAGGAAATATCTTAAAAGGCAACTCAGTTTCTGATACTTATTTTGCAGTACAACAAACTATTACATCACTTTTAAGTAAAAATATTATACCTATCATAATTGGTGGAGGTCAAGATATTACATACGTAAATTACAGAGCTTATGATACTTTAGAGCAAACTGTAAATATTACTGCAGTAGACAGTCGTTTCGATTTGGGTAATTTAGATGATGATTTAACCTCACAATCTTATTTAAGTAAAATTATTATGCAAGAGCCTAATAATTTGTTTAATTATTGTAATGTTGGGTATCAAACGTATTTTAATCCACAGGATGAAATTCAATTATTAGATAATTTGTTTTTTGATGCCTATAGATTAGGTAAAGCCAAAGAATTAGAGACCATAGAACCCGCTTTTAGAAATGCAGATATTGTTTCTATAGATTTAGGTGCAGTTAGGCAAAGTGAAGCTCCAGCTAATAATAATGCATCACCTAATGGTTTTTATGGCGAAGAAATTTG
>JBGCFX010000255.1:0-3043 GCA_045110395.1 Polaribacter sp. | reverse complement strand
CATATTTTTATTCATTTGCAACCATTACTTTACCCACATTATTTTTTGGATGATGTTTGTTTTTTATAAGTGGAGCATTGAGTAGAAAGTTAGTTGTAGTGTACACACAAGGCGTTTTTCTTTTTGTTGTTTTTATGCTTACAAAAGCAATTACAAATGATTTTTGGCAAGCAGTTTTAGATCCGTTTTCATTAACAACTTTGTCTTTAATAACAGAATCTTGGTCAGTTTTAGAAAAGAATTCGCAATTAATTCCGTTTAATAATGTACTATTATTTAACAAATTATTTTGGATGATATTGGCAATTTTAACATTGTTATTTGGTTATCGAAAATTTAGTTTTAATGTTTTAAAAACCAAACGTTTCAACAAAAAACATCAACAAAAAAACACTTTCAAAAATGATGTTTTAAGCGCTGTTCAAATCCCAGAAATTGAAATCAAAAAAGGGTTTTTATCAAAATTAATTCAGTTAAAAGAATTTACTTGGTTTTATTTTATCAGTATTTGTAAACTACCATCATTTTGGGGAATTGTAATTTGTGGTATGATTATTATCCTAATCAATTCTGTAAATTTAGGCACTGTTTATGGCGTAGATAGTTATCCTGCAACTTATTTTATTGTAGAAGAATTACAAGAAACATCTGGTTATTTTTTTATAATTATTATGCTTTTTTATTCTGGAGAACTCATTTGGAAAGAACGTTCTGCAAAACTAAATCTAATCTATGATGCTACACCAACATCTAGTTTTATCAATCTTTTAGGAAAATATCTAGGATTAAATTTAATATATATCGTATTAATTTTTGGATTGATTTTTTCTGGAATTATTTTTCAAACCTTAAAAGGATATGACCATTATGAATTGCAAGTATATTTTTATGGGTTCTTCTTTGAAGTATTACCATTCTTGGCATTAAACACACTAGTTGCTTTCTTTTTACAAGCTCTTATCAACCAAAAATTTGTTGCAATTATTAGTGTTTTAATATTTTTTATTTCGATTACAATTTTAGAGGCCTTTGGTTTTAATCACGTTTTATATTTATTTGGTGGAGATTCTTTGCCCAAATATTCAGATATGAATGGTTATGGACATTATTTAAAACCTTATTTGATCATAAAAACATATTGGTTTGTTTTCGGTTTTTTCTTACTCATATTAGCATCATTAATCATAGCTAGAGGTACAGAAACGAACTTTATAAAGAGATTAAGAACTGGTAGAAAAAGAATGAGTATATCTCTTTTAAAATTATCAAGTACACTTTTATGTTTACTTATATTTCTAGGAAGTTACATTTTTTACAATACTAATATTTTAAATGAATATTGGACAGATGAAAATGCAACAAAATTTAGAGTTTCTTATGAA
The DNA here is from genome assembly GCA_045110395.1 of Polaribacter sp. Classification (GTDB taxonomy): domain Bacteria; phylum Bacteroidota; class Bacteroidia; order Flavobacteriales; family Flavobacteriaceae; genus Polaribacter. The sequence continues at coordinate 1,661 of JBGCFX010000255.1, read as the reverse complement.
CAAACACTTAAGAAATTCGAATATTTGCCTCAACCAAAAATAACAGATGTCAATTTAAAAGTAGAATTATATCCTTCTCAAAGAAGTTATGTTGCAGAAGGTTTTTATATGTTAAAGAATACTTCAGATACCAATATAAACGAAATTCATATCCAGAAAAAAATTGAATCAAATCTATCTTTAGATGTTTCTTTATCTAGAAAAGCGATAAAAAATAATGATTATAGTAAATTTGACTATGTCATTTATGAGTTAAAAAAACCTTTAAAACCTAATGATACTCTAAAAATGAAGTTCCAACAATCTTTTATTTCTAAAGGATTTGAAAGCAAAAATACTAACAAAAATATTGTAGAAAACGGAACTTTTTTTAACAACAAAGATTTTCCAACATTGGGATATAATAAAAAGTATGAACTTAGAGATAATGAACAAAGAGCCAATTTTAATCTAAAATTAAGAGAATACAAAGCAGACAGAAATAATATAAATGAACTTTTAAATGCACGTTCAGGAAGTGATTCTAATGGAATTAAGTTAGATATTATAATTGGAACAGAGAAAAACCAAACTGCAATTGCTCCTGGAAAGCGTATTAAAAACTGGGAAAGTAATCATCGAAACTATGTTCATTTTATAACTCCTAAACCCATTATCAATTTTTATGCTATCGTTTCTGCTTGTTATCAAAAGAAAAACCAATTTTGGATATCTAAAGTAGATTCTTTAAAAAAATCGGTAGCATTAGAGATTTTTTATCACCCAAAACACAGGTACAATTTAGATAGAATGTTTGCTTCTATGAAAGCATCTTTAGATTATTATAGCACCAATTTTAGTGCATATCAGTATCAACATTTACGAATTATGGAGTTTCCTAGATATGCAGAATTTGCACAATCTTTTCCTGGAACCATTCCATTTTCAGAATCATTGGGTTTTGTTTTAGATATTGATGATGAAAATGATGTAGATATGGTTTTTTACATTACTGCTCACGAAATTGCACATCAATGGTTTGGGATGCAAGTAGAAGCTGCCAATGTAAAAGGGCAACATTTTATTCTTGAAACCTTATCTCAATATGCAGCAATAATGGTTTTAAAACAACAATATTCTGATGAAAAAGTGCAACAATTTTTAGAATTACAATTAGAAAAATATAAAGAAGGAAAAAAAAGAAAAGTAGGTGAGGAGTCTTCTTTGGTTTTGGTAGAAAACCAAGATTATATCTATTATGCCAAAGGTGCAATTACAATGTATCAATTACAAGAAATGATTGGAGAAAGCAAAGTAAACCTAGCTTTGAAACGATTTATTAATGATTGGAACACTACAAATGGAAACTTAAAAACAACAACCAATAGATATGCAACTAGTAAAGATTTATTTGGTTATTTTAAAAAAGTAACTCCAAACGATTTACAGCAAAAACTCACAGAACTATTTATAAATGTTGAAAAATTAAAACTAAAATAAGCATTTATAACAAAAGAGAATAGTAACTAAAATAGATAGTGTTAACTGCAAAAATGTACCTATCATTGCAAAAAACAGAAAAAAAAAAAAAAACATTGTTAGAACGAGGAATAAACCAAAAAACAGCAAAAAGTTTAGCTAATTTAAAAATTTCTACACCTAAAAAAAAAAAAAAAAAAGTG
>JBGCFX010000254.1:0-13578 GCA_045110395.1 Polaribacter sp. | reverse complement strand
ATTAAAATATCTTCCATACAACACAAAACTAAAACTGTTTCCATAAAAAAATATAATAAAAAAAAAAAAAAAATAGTTGTTAGTCTAAATTCTAAAATTTATTCTTTAGATGAATTTGAACTAAAAAAACACAACTTAACTGGTAGTCTAGGAATAGATTCTAAAGTTGTCCCAAAAAGCAGAAAAGATTCTCTTCTAAGAGATATAATGGATTTTTCTGATGTAAACATGAAAATTGTAGAAGGAGATGATTATATAGACAAAAGAGTAAGACCTCAAATTAATGAAACAGATCCTACAAGAAATTTTGCGGGTGCAGGAAGTGCAGTAAATATGCCTTTTAAATATTCTGAACGTTTGTGGGCTTTAAGAAGAAAATTAGCACAAAAAAAAGCATTTCCGACTAAAATTATGAATGAATTAGGAGAAGATTTTTTCTTTAAAAAATTAAAAATACCTGTGGAAAAATATTTTCACTTTTTAGATTATTGCAATCCTTTAGATATTGAAAATTTACATCAAAAAGGAAAACAATTAGAAGTTATAAAAATATTAAGACAAGAAAGTGTTTCTTATTTAAAAATAATAAATAAAGAGTAATTTGGCTCGATAATTGGATTTCTACAAACATGAAAAAAAGACACTTCTTACTTTTACTAGTTTTAATACCACTACTTTCTTTTACAAGTCATAAATATTATTTAAGTTTAACCCAGATTAAATTTAAACCAGAACAAAAAGCGGTTCAAATAATTGTAAATATTTTTATGGATGATATAGAAACTGCTTTAAACAAAGACTATTTTATTGATTTACAACTCACCACAAAAAAAGAATTAAAAAATAATGATGTTTATTTTAAAAAATACATCAAAGAAAAATTATCTTTTAAAATTAATGGAGTTGCAAAAGAATATAATTATTTAGGCAAAGAATATGAAGGCGATTTAGTGTATTTTTATCTAGAAATAGAAAATATAGAAAGTGTAAAGAATATAGATGTTACCAATACTATTTTACTAAAACACTTTCCAAAACAACAAAATTTAATCAAATCTAAAGTTGGTAAAACCAATAAAAGCGTTTTATTAACTCAAGATGAGCAACATAGTACATTAAATTATTAATAAATTAACCAAACAGTAAATTATGAAAAAAATCTTTACTACTCTATTTGTATTAGTATTCACCTTTTCTGGTTTTGCACAAATTACCAAACAAGGGCACACCAATCAAAATAAATTTAAGCAACTAAAACAAGAATTGCCAACACCAAATGCGCAAAGAACAGCTTCTGGTGCTCCAGGAAAAGACTACACACAGCAAAAAGTAGATTATAATATAGACATCACTTTAGATGATGTTAAAACCAGAATTACTGGTTCAGAAACTATTACATATCACAATAATTCTGCTGATGAGTTACCATATTTATGGGTACAATTAGATCAAAATATGAGAGCTGCAGATTCTAAAACTCCAGATATTAGTTCTGGTAAAATTCCTACAAGAGCTTTATCTAAAGGAAGATTTGACAGAGCTTTCCCTGAAGAAAAATTTGATGGTGGTTTTAAAATAATGAGTGTTACCAATACAAATGGCAGTAAATTATCTCATACTATTAACCAAACTATGATGCGTATCAATTTGCCAAAACCATTAGCTGCAGGAGATACTTTTAAATTTAATATTTCTTGGTGGTATAATATCAACAATCATAGAACTCAAGGAGGTAGATCTGGTTATGAGCATTTTACAGAAAACGGAAATAACAATTATGTAATTGCACAATTCTACCCAAGAATGTGTGTATATGATAATGTAGAAGGTTGGCAAAATGATCAATTTTGGGGAAGAAGTGAATTCGCTTTAGAATTCGGAGATTTTAATGTAAATATTACTGTTCCTGAAGATCATATGTTAGGAGCAACAGGAGTTTTACAAAACCCAAAAGATGTTTTTTCTAGAAAAGAGTTAAAAAGAATTGAAAAAGCTAGAAAAACCTTTGACAATCCTGTAATTATTAGAACGCAAGAAGAAGCAGAAAAGATTGAAAAAAAGAAAGCTACAAAAACAAAAACTTGGAAATTTAAAGCTAAAAATGTAAGAGATTATGCATTTGCAACATCAAGAAAGTTCATTTTTGATGCAATGGCTGTAAATATTAATGGTAAAATTGTAATGGCAGAATCTTTATATTCTAAAGAAGCAAACCCTTTGTATGGAGATCATTCTACAAGAGCAGTTGCACAAACTTTAAAAACCTATTCTAGATATACATTCGATTATCCATACCACAAAGCAATTTCTGTTGATGGACAAATGGGAATGGAATACCCACAAATATGTTTCAATCCAGGAAGACCAGATTTACCTGATGGTGGTTATTCAGATAGAACAAAATACAGAATGATAAAAGTTACCATTCACGAAGTTGGCCATAACTTTTTCCCAATGATTGTAAACTCTGATGAAAGACAATGGACTTGGATGGATGAAGGTTTAAACTCATATATGGAAATGTTGGCTGAGTTAGATTATGACCCAAATTTCCCTATTGTTAGAGGATATCCAAAAAATATTGTAAGATATATGAGTGGAGATCAATCTAGAATTGCACCAATAATGTCTAAAGGAGATAATGTTTACAGTTTTGGGGCAAATGCTTATGGAAAACCAGCAACAGGATTATGGATTTTGAGAGAAACCATAATGGGTAAAGAATTGTTTGACCACGCATTTAAAACCTATTCTCAAAGATGGATGTTTAAACACCCAACACCAGCAGACTTTTTTAGACCAATGGAAGATGCTTCTGGTATAGATTTAGATTGGTTTTGGAGAGGTTGGTTCTACACAACAGATGTAACTGATATTGGTATTAAAGGAGTTAAAAAATTCTACACAAATACTACAGAAGATACAGTAAAATTTACAGAAGACACTTCAGAAGGTATAGGTTTTGCTAACAAGCAAGATAAATACCATTATGAAATTACCTACAATAAACCTGGTGGTTTAGTAATGCCAATTATTGTGGAATTTACTTACAAAGATGGCACAAAAGAAAAGAAAACATATCCTGCACAAATTTGGAGGTATAATGATGCTGAAGTTACAAAAGTATTTTCATCAACAAAAGAAGTGACAAATATTACGATTGATCCAGATTTAGAAACTGCTGATGTAGATACAAGTAACAATAGCTACCCAAAACCACAAAAAGATAGTTTTGATAAATTTAAAAAGAAGATGAAAAACTAAATAATATTAGTTCACAGCTTTCAGTAACAGTATTCAGATGTTTAAAAACATTTGAATACTGTTTTTTTTTAATCTACTTATTTTAAACTTCCCAAACCAAAAACCAACAACTAAAGAAGAAATAATAAAGGTTTGTTAAAGTTTTAACTAAATTTAACTTATCTACTAAACAATTCTTAATTTACACCACATTTTAAACAAACCGATTCAAATGAAAAAAGTTACCTTATTATTATTCTCTTTGTTTTTTGTTGCTACAGCTTCAATTGCACAAGAGAAAAAAGAAAAAAAGGAGATCCAACAGGGTCACACAGACCAAAATAAATTCCGTCAAATGAAGGATGTTTTGGCAACACCAAATGACCAACACAATGCAGCTGGTGCTCCTGGTCATCAATATTCACAACAAAAAGTAGATTATGTTATGGACATTCGTTTAGACGAAACCAATAACAAAATTTATGGTGATGAAGAAATTACATACCACAACAATTCTAAAGATCATTTAGAGTATTTATGGGTGCAATTAGACCAAAATATGAGAGCAGACGATTCTAAAACGCCATTGGCAAGATCTAATGCAGCTTCAGCTTTTGTAACTCCTGGTAATTTTAAAAAATCTTACATGGGTGATAAAAAAGGATTTGGTTATAATATTACGAAAGTAGAAAGTAATGGAAACCCTTTGTCACATACAATTAACAGAACTATGATGCGTATTAATCTACCACAGGCATTAGCTCCTGGTAAAACGTTTGAGTTTAGAATTCAGTGGAATTACAAAATAAACCACGCTGTAAAAGATGGTGGTCGTTCTGGTTTTGAAGATTTCGAAGATGGAAATAAAAATTTCATTATCGCTCAATTTTTCCCAAGATTATGTGTGTATAATAATGTAGAAGGATGGCAGAATATGCAATTCTGGGGACGTTCTGAATTTGCTTTAGAATTTGGAGATTATGAAGTAAACTTAACAGTACCTGCAGATCATATTGTAGAAGCTACAGGAGATTTACAAAATGAAAAAGATGTACTAACTAGAACTCAGCGTAAACGTTTTGAAAAAGCTAGAAAATCTTTTGACAAACCTGTACTTATTGTAACACAAGAAGAAGCAGAAAAAGCAGAAAAAGGACGTGCAAAAGGCACAAAAACTTGGAAATATAAAGCAGAAAGAGTTCGTGACTATGCATTTGCAACTTCAAGAAAATATATTTGGGATGCAATGGCTGTAAACATTAATGGTAATACTGTTATGGCTACTTCTATTTATCCTAAAGAAGGAAATCCTTTATGGGAAGAGCATTCTACAAGAGTTATTGCAACAACTTTAATCGAATATTCTAAATTAACTTTCGATTATCCATATAGCAAAGCAGTTTCTGTGAATGCTAATAATGGAATGGGAATGGAATACCCAATGATTTGTTTTAACTTTGGTAGACCAGGTAAAGATGGTAAATATTCAGATCGATTAAAAAAAGGAATGATTGGTGTAATTACACACGAAGTTGGGCATAACTTTTTCCCAATGATTGTAAATTCTGATGAAAGACAATGGACTTGGATGGATGAAGGTTTAAACTCTTTCGTAGAAATTTTAGCAGAAGACGTTTATGACCAAGAATTATTTGCTCATAACCCAGCAAAAAACATAACAAGATATATGGGTGGAGATCAATCTAACCTCTCTCCTATTATGTCTCAAGGAGATTACGTAAAACAATTTGGCCCAAATGCATATACAAAACCAGCAGCAGGTTTATATATGTTAAGAAAAACTATTATGGGACCAGAATTATTTGATCACGCATTTAGAACGTATTCAAAAAGATGGATGTTTAAACACCCAACACCAGCAGATTTCTTCAGATCTATGCAAGATGCTTCTGGAATGGATTTAGATTGGTTTTTTAGAGGATGGTTTTATACTACAGATGTAACAGATATAGGTATTAAAGAAGTAAAACCTTTATACTTAACAGACAAACCAAGTGAGAGAGTTGCAAAATTAAAAGTACAATACAAGCAGTATTTTGATGGTTTAGGTGATTTAGTTTACATTACTGATAAAAAAGAAGATGCAAACCCTAAAGCAATGGATAAATTTGCAAATGGTCAAGAAGTACCTGCTTATATTTATTCTGTAGAATTCGAAAAGCCTGGAGGTTTGGTAATGCCAATTATTGTTGAATTAACATATGCAGATGGAACTACAAAAAGAGAAACGTACCCAGCACAAATTTGGATGAAAGACGACAAGAAAGTAAAAAGAGTTTTCGCTTCTACTCAAGAAATTACTAGTATTGTTGTAGACCCAGATTTTGAAACTGCAGATGTAGATACTTCAAATAACAACTGGCCTAAAAAACAAGCTGACGATTTTGACAAGTTTAAAAAGAAAGTAAAAAACTAATTTTTAGTTATTTAGATATTTAAAAACCTCACAAAATGTGAGGTTTTTTTTTGTTTATAAAACAAGTGTTTTTCCTTATTGATTTTTTAGTTGAAAAAAAGTAACTTGCAAAAAACAAATGATTATAAATAACTTAAAACGAATATATTCAAAAGATGTTAAAATATTAAGAAAAATAAATATTAAGCATAAAAATCATGAAAAAAAGAAACAAATCATTAAACTTTCTAAAAATTGGAATTCTATTTTTTGGTATTACCTTATTACTTTGGAATTGCGAGAAAGAAAATGTTATTTTAAATCAAAATTCTTCTAATCAAAAAACAAACAAGTTAAGACATATTACATCTGAAGAAATTCCTGAAATAATAAATCTATTAAACAATAAATTTCATTTTGCAAAAGGGGAATCTGGAGGTATAAACATAAATTATGATAATATATTAGAAGTTGTTGATACATTACATAATGAAACATATAGTTTTAAAACACATGAAGTTTTTGTTAATAAATCATTTATAAATGTTGTTATTACAAAAAATAAAAAAAACATATCACAACCCTTAGTTTATAAATATAGTCCATCATCAGAATTTTATAATGATTACATAAATAGAGTAAAACCTTTTGAAAAGTTCAATGGGATTATTGAAATTTATACATTAGAAAATTATTTACAAGAAAAAAAGAATAAAAGTAGCCAAAATAAAACATCTAGTTATGGCACTTGTAATACCATATCAATAGGAGATGATGGTTTTAACAATACAGGCAGTTCCTTTGGTGGTTCTGATATTTCATGTACGCTTGTTGGGAGACTTGAAAAATGTTGGTGTAATGGAGATTTAGTTGGTGTACATGACCATAAAGCTAAAGTTGTTGTATTTGAACTTAGCTGTACTAGAGATTATATGCAGAAAATTACAAGTTCCAATTCTTGTGGTGGTACTTCTCCAAATGGCTCAACAACTATTGGCATAAACGAACCAAATCTTATAATATGTGATGATATAGATTGTAAATGTCCAACAGGTTATGTTAAAGATGCCAATACAAATAAATGTATAGAAGAAGATAAAGTTTTTAACGAACTTACTGGTAAGGAGAAGTGTGCCTACGAAAAAATGATTGCATTAAATCTTTTTAAATCTACTATTAAAAAGTTTGAAAATAGTAGTAGTTATAATTTAACTTTGAAAAGTTGGACAAAAAATGCTTGTAATAACTCAACAAATGATGCTTGTACAGATGCAAGTGATTTAGTTAATGGAAATATTACTATTTATATTCAGAATCCTGGACGAGGAACATTAGATGTAGCTGCTATGATATTACACGAAGGAATTCACGCTGAAATTTTTAAATATGTAGATGAGTATAAAAAAGGTATTGATCCTACAAAAAGAAAAGAACTTTTAGACTGGTATTTTACATATAAAGCGCAAAATGATAATACTTTTGCTACTAGTAATGCACAACATCAACATATGGCAGATAAATACGTAAAACCTATTGCTGAAGCTTTAAGAAAATTAGACAACAACAAATACCCTTTAAATGACTATATGGGTTTTGCTTGGGAAGGTTTAAGGCCTTATGGCTATGATGGATATAGAGATAATGGCAAATGGGTTAAGTTAGATAAAAATCAATATATAGGGAACATAAATAAAATTCTAGATAATACTGATTTTAATAAAAATTGTAATTAATTATGAAATTTATAAAATATTTTATAATTCTTTTTGTATGTATTTCTTGTAACAATAAGAACAGCCAAATAGAGCACAACAAGTATCAAATTTTAAATTTAATTTATAGCGATTTTTCTAAACAACAAATGGAGTTTTTTGTTTTTCCTGCAAAACCTTTACATATTCCAGACGATTTTAACTATCCAAAACTATTAAGTAATAAGAATTATATGGATAGTTTACATAATACTTTATACTCAAATAAAATAAGTAAAAAAGATAGTTTAATAATAATACAAAAATATATTGAAAATAAAAAAAATCAACAAATTTTTGCTTTTGATTTAAAAATGCAAAAATATCATAATTATGAGAGCAAAAATATTGAAACGAATATAATTGGATTCAAAGAATTATATAAAAAATTTATTAAGTCAAATGAGAAAAATTATATAAATCTTAATAAAATTTTATCTAAAAATAATGATTCTTTAATAGTTTTTAATGATAAATTTTTAAAAAAGCAATCAGGTGTAGATTACAAAAATTTTAATGTTCTGCTTTCATTTTCAGATATTACTTTTAATACGGATTTCACTAAAGCTATTTTAGCAGGTACAAGAAGTTTTAGCAAAACTGATACACACTCTTCAATCTTTTTTTTTAAAAAGAAAAACGGTGGTAATTGGAAAATTATATTTGAAGAATTTATATAAAAACCAAAAACTCAAGAAATTCAATTCTTGAGTTTTTTTAGTATCTATAATTTCACAAAGCTTACCTCCTACTATAATTAGGAGCTTCTTTTGTAATGGCAACATCATGAGGATGACTTTCGTTAATTCCGCTTGCAGTTATTCTAACAAACTGTCCTGTTTCTTTAAGTGTTGCAACATCTTTTGCTCCACAATAACCCATTCCTGCACGTAAACCACCAATAAATTGGTGAATACTTTCTGCTAACTCTCCTTTATAAGGAACTCTACCAACAATTCCTTCAGGAACTAGTTTTTTAATATCATCTTCTACATCTTGAAAATATCTGTCTTTAGAACCTTGTTTCATAGCTTCTACAGAACCCATACCTCTGTAAGATTTGAATTTTCTTCCTTCGTAAATAATGGTTTCTCCTGGAGATTCTTTAGTACCAGCTAAAAGAGAACCTAACATCACAGAATCTGCACCAGCAGCAATTGCTTTTGGAATATCTCCTGTATATCTAATTCCACCATCTGCAATTACAGGAACTCCACTACCTTTTATAGCAGCAGCAACTTCTAAAACTGCAGAAAATTGAGGAAAACCAACACCTGCAACAACTCTTGTTGTACAAATAGAACCAGGTCCAATACCAACTTTTACAGCATCTGCACCAGCTTCTACTAAATATTTTGCAGCTGCACCAGTAGCAATATTACCAACAACAACATCTAAATTTGGGAATTTTTCTTTTACCGCTTTTAACACATTTACTACGCCTTTTGTATGCCCATGTGCAGTATCAATAATTACAGCATCTACACCAGAATTTACCAAAGCTTCTGCTCTTTCTACAGCATCACCAGTAACACCTAAGGCAGCAGCAACTCTTAATCTACCATACGTATCTTTATTGGCAATAGGCTTTTGAGTTACTTTTGTAATATCTCTAAACGTAATTAATCCTTTTAATTTATAGTCTTCATCAACAATTAAAAGTTTTTCTATTTTATGATTCTGAAGTATTTTCTCAGCATCTTTTAAAGAAGTCCCTTTTGCAGCAGTTACCAAGTTTTCACTTGTCATTACTTCTACAATAGGTCTTTTGTTTTTATGTTCGAAACGTAAATCTCTATTGGTTACAATTCCTTTTAAAGTACCATTTTCATCAACAATAGGAATTCCGCCAATACTGTGTTCTTTCATACTCAGTTTTGCATCTAAAACTGTAGCATCCATTTGCAAAGTAACAGGATCTAGAATCATACCAGATTCTGCACGTTTTACTTTACGAACTTCTTTTGCTTGTTGGGCAATAGACATATTTTTATGTAAAACCCCAATACCACCTTCTCTTGCAATGGCAATTGCCAAAGCAGATTCTGTAACAGTATCCATTGCTGCAGATGCAATTGGTACATTAATAGTAATATTTCTAGTAAATTTTGTTTGAATACTTACTTCTCTAGGAAGTACATCTGAAAAAGCTGGAACTAAAAGAACATCATCATAAGTTAGTCCTTCTCCTAAAATTTTGTTTTCGTGTGCTGTCATTTTGCAATTAAAGTATAATTGCGTGCAAATTTACGATTAATTAATGACTTTTAGTGTAAATAAATGATTAACAAATAAAACCAAATTATTTATGCTTTGTTTTTTATCCAAATTGAATATTTAACGAATAATAAAATAAATATTTTGTGTAAATGTTAAAATTTACATCCTAACAAATTGATTTTAAAAAACTTGTCTTTTTTATTTTTATTTATTCTAAATAAGCTTTGTGGGTATAGAGTTGGATTGTATCTTTGCACCCGAAAATCAATCTATTTATAATTAATCTAAATAAAATGAAGAAAGGTATTATAATAATAACAGCCTTATTTACATTAGCTTTAACTGCTCAAAAAAAGAAAAAAGAAAAGGGATTATTAGATTCTATCCAAAAGTTAGATGAAGTTATCATTTCTACATCAGCAATTTTCGGAAACAAATATGTTGCCAAACACAGAACTGGTTCTGCCTATTATTTATCGCCAAAAGAACTACAAAAATTTAGTTTTACAGATGTAAATAGAGCTTTAAGAAGTGTTCCTGGAGTTACCATTTACGAGGAAGATGGTTTTGGATTAAGACCAAATATTAGTTTAAGAGGTACATCACCAGAAAGAAGTTCTAAAATTACATTAATGGAAGATGGAGTGCTAATTGCTCCTGCTCCTTATAGTGCATCTTCTGCCTATTATTTTCCTACAATTGCAAGAATGGAAGCTGTAGAGGTTTTAAAAGGAAGCAGCCAAGTACAATATGGTCCTTTTACAACTGGTGGAGCAATTAATATGATTTCTGCTCAAATTCCAAATGAGTTTAATGGTAAAATTAGGGCTAGTTATGGTAGTTTTAATTCTAATCAATTTCATGCTAAAATTGGTGGTGGAAATGCTAATTTTGGATACGTTTTAGAGTATTTGAATTATGGTTCTGATGGTTTTAAAACCTTACCAAGTGGAAAAAATACAGGTTTTCATAAAAATGATGTTGTTGCTAAAATTGCAGTAAATCTTTTTCCTAAAGCAAAAGTAAAACAGTCTTTAGAGTTTAAATTTCAATATGCTGATGAAGTTGGTAACGAAACTTATTTAGGTTTAACAGAACAAGATTTTAAAAACAATCCGTTTTCTAGATATGCATCTTCTAATGAAGATAAAATGACAACAGACCATACACAGTATATGTTAACACATAGACTAGACTTTTCTAAAAATCTTAGAATTACAACTACAGCTTATCAAAATAATTTTGCTAGAAATTGGTACAAATTAAATGATGTTACTTTTAATGGTACAAAAAAAGGAATTGCCTCTATTTTAGCTGCTCCTACAAATTTTTCAGACCATTTTAATATTGTTAATAGTTCTGTAAATTCTGCTGCAGATGCAATTGGCATTAAAGCAAATAATAGAAAATACCTATCTCAAGGTATACAAACTAAGTTAGATTATCATTGGTATAAAGGAGATTCTTTTCATGATTTAGAAGTTGGTTTTCGTTATCATTATGATGAGGAAGATCGATTTCAATGGGTAGATAAATACAGTATTTCTAATACAGGTATTTTGGCATTAACTACAGATGCAATAGCTGGTACAGATGCCAATAGAATTAGTAGTGCAAATGCTTTTGCTTCTTATATTACCTACAAATTAAAATATAACAAATGGACATTTACTCCTGGAATGCGTTATGAAAACATTACTTTACAAAGAGCCGATTATGGTAAAAATGATGTAAACAGAACTGGTACAAACTTAGCTGAAAGAGAAAATTCTGTAGGAGTTTTTATTCCTGGAATGGGTGCAAATTATAAATTTAACAACGATTTTTCTTTATTTGGTGGTATTCACAAAGGGTTTTCACCTCCAGGAAATCAAGATGGTCAAGCACCTGAAGAAAGTATTAATTATGAGTTAGGAACTCGTTTTAGCTTGGGCAAATTAAAAGGAGAAGTTGTTGGTTTTTTTAATGATTATTCTAATTTACTTGGAAGTGATTTAGCAGCAACTGGTGGAACTGGTTCTTTAGACCAATTTAATGCTGGTCAAGTAAATGTAAACGGAATTGAATTGTTATTTAATTACAATTTTGCAAATGAAGGTGCTGTGTTTTCTTTACCTATTTCTTTTGGATACACGTTTACCAACACAGAATTTCAAAATAGTTTTGGTAGTGCAAATGATTTATGGGGCACAGTTACTGTTGGTGATGAATTACCTTACATTCCTAAGCATCAATTTAATACCACTTTTTCTTTAGAACATAAAGATTTTGAAATCAACTTAAATGGACGATTTAATGGGCAATTTAGAACTTTAGCAGGAACAGGAACTATACCTAACAATGAAAGAGTTGATCATAATTTTATAATAGATGTTTCTGGTAAATATTTTGTAAATAAAAAATTAAGCATTACTGCCAATGTTATTAATTTATTAGACAATACATATGCTGCATCTAGAGTTCCTGCAGGTTTAAGACCTGGACATCCTTTTGGAATTTATGGAGGAATGGAGTTTAGATTTTAACAAAAACATTTATACAAAACAAAAAAGAATGCTAATTAGCATTCTTTTTTGTTTTTAAATAAGCAACCACAGCTTTTCGAATATCAACAGCCAATTCAGTTTCTTTAGGTTTGTAAATTGATAAAACTTCTTTGTTTTTATCAGATAAAAAAGGAATATCAAAACCTTTTAATAAGTAGTCAGAAAAAGCAACTGTGTATGTTTTTTTTGGGTTGATGGGTTTTCCTTTTATCAACCATTTGTCATCTTTAAAATCGATGTTATGTCTGTGCAAATAAGCGCCTGTTCCTGCTGCTAATTTTCCATACTGCAAAACTCTTTGCAACAATCTTCCTTTAATTTTAACCTTTAAAATAGCTCCTCCATAAGGCAAAACTCTAAAAATATCTACAGGTGTAATATTGCCACTTAATTGATCGTCAATTCTTATAGAACCTCCATTTACGATTGCAGCATCTACTTTAGTATCATAGGCAAAAGCCATTGCTTTTGTAATAACTTGCCCTAAATTGGTTTGTTGGCTTCTAATTGGTGTATCTCTTCCATCTAAAGGAATTTTTGCATTGTAAATAACTTCATCTGGATTTTGAATTACTTGCTTAATTTGAGTTTCTAAAATGGTTTGCCATTTGTCAACCACTTTTTGAACTTTTTCGTCCGATTTTATGCTTGAATTTATCTCTTTTAGTTCAGATTTTACAATAGTTTTCTTCGTTTTTTTATCATAAGAAATTCTATGAATATAACCTGTTTTTGCATTGGCATCTGCTTTTGTAATGCTCACATTACCAACTTTGTGGTTCATATTTGTATGTTCGTGACCACCCATAATTAAAGGCAAATTGGGTATTAATTTAGCAATTCTTTTATCATTTGCAATTTTAACGTGTGTCAAACCAAAAACAATATCTACAGAATCTTTAATAGCCGCATACGAAGCTCTTGCTTTTACAAACATATTGCCATAGGCTACATATTCTTTTGGGTTTGAAGGAATACAAACACTTATAAAACCGATTTTAATTTTTGTGTCATCTTTATCTGCAATTTCTTTAATAAATGTTTCAGCTACATCTTCTTTTACACCGTTTTTTTCTTTGTAAAAAGGGATTGCTGCTTCTTTTGTCTTCAATTTTACATTGGCAGAAATCCAAGGAAAAGTGCTTTCGTTTAAACGTTTTTGCAAGTCTTTTTGAGAAACATCAAACTCGTGATTCCCAAATGCTACCAAATCGAAATTCATAGCATTCATAACTTCTACCATTTGCTTGCCACGAACTCTTTCTCCATCTACTTTTATGGTTCCTAATAAAGACGGATTAAAAAAATCGCCAGCCATAAAAAGCATTGTATTTTTATTTTGTTTTAACAACTCTTGATGTATGGTTTCTACTCTAGCCATTCCTCCAAATTCGCCTCCTTG
>JBGCFX010000253.1:0-3931 GCA_045110395.1 Polaribacter sp. | reverse complement strand
GGAAGTATTGATAAAGAATTATAATTACCACGACCTACATCACCCAGAGTGGTTAGAGTACAACTCCCTGGTGTGACACTAGAAATAACCCCAGTTGAAGAAATTAAGTAATAAACAGAGCCATCAGCTGCCATGGCTATATCGAACGCATTACCAACACCTGTACAAATTGGAGTAGTAACACCTGTTTGTATATTATATGATACTATTTCACCTGATCCTGTATTTGCAACTATAGGACCAGCTAAACCTACTGCTGAACACTCTCCCTCATCTGTATCTAAAATACCATCATTATCATCATCTAAATCAATATTATTGCAAACACCATCTCCATCAAAATCATCTGTTGGTAAAGTACCACCAACTGTTCCACCACAAGCAACAATGTTATTTTTTGAGTTAGAAAGGTTTTTTTTAGGATAGCTTTCTTCTAAAACTTCAATAAAATTATCATTTTCAACAGTTGTGAAAGATGTTAAAACTGTGATTAAAAATATTGAAAAAAATATTTTTTTTCTCATAATTCATTTATTTTTAGGATATTGTTATTAATATAATTATTATTTTTGTCTATTTTTTTTACAAAAAAATTAAACGTTTTTTAAATTTAGCATTAATTATTACTATTTGGTGTAGAATCTATATCCGTTTGTGTTACTGAAAAGATTTCTGTTTTATTCATTATTATTGCTCCTGAAGTTGTTACAGTTGCTGCTATTTTTAGTTCTATACTCCTATTACTTGCTAAACTTATTAAACTTAAATCCCAAATACCGGTTGCTGCTGTATAGGTTGTGTATGTTGGTATTACCGAGGTTGCTGCATCATAGGTTAATCCTGCAGGTAATATATCTTTTACTTGAACTCCAGTAGCTTTTAAACCAGATGAAGTCGTATTTACAGTATATCCTAAACTGTTATCAGTTTCTAGGCTAACTAAATCTATTAACTGGAAATCTCCAGCAGCTTCTATTGCATCTGGACAACCATCATTATCACTATTCTGTTTCTAAATAATCTGGTATAGTATCGTTATCTGAATCCGGGTTTATATTATTAACAATACTAAATTCCTTTTGCAACCAAGCCTTATCACCTGTTGCAACTGGGCTACTCGTTTCTAAATACATGTAAAAAATTCTTATTGCCCCAGAACTTGGACCTGTTTGACTAGTTGGAGTTCCTCCAGAATCTCTAGTCCAATCTCGTTGGTCTCCAGAAGCATTAGACCAACCGTCTAAATCTGATTCAAAACTGTCTTGCGCGTATACTGAGCCTAAAAAGAAAAAACTTAATAAGAAAATTAGTATAGTATTTTTTGTAAAAATTGATTCTCTTTGGTGTAATTTCATAACTAAAAAAGTAGTTGTTTATTTTTATAATTAAATTAGTAATGCTTTAATGAAAAATAGAATTGTAATAAAAATTATTTCTAATTTAAAAAAGCATTTAGAACAAATATAAATTATTTTTTTAACAATTGTTAACAAAATTTTTCAAACTATGAATAATAAAAAAAGAAAATTAAATGTAAAATAGAAGATATTTATTATTTCGTATAAAAAATTATTCGATTTTGAATAAAATTCAAAAAAAATAGACATTTATTAAAAAAGACGTCTATTTTAAGTGAAAAAATAATATACTACAATCCTAAAAACTTTTTTTAGTATTTAAACCATTCCCATACATCCCAAACATACACTAAACATCACAAGTGTTATTAATTGAACTACAATATATATTTATTTAGAATTATTCTAAATTATTTTGTTTTCGATGGAATCTAAATCTTTTTGTTTTAATTACTTCAGGTTTGTTTAAAATAATAGTATTTACAGTAACTTTTGTGTTTAAAATTAAGGTAATTGTTTATTTCTTTGAGTAGCTCTTGTAAATTGCCATATACCTGTTGATGAATTGTAAAATACACTTGTTGGTATGATTAAGCCTAATGATACATAACTTATACTGTAGGTAAATATCTGTAATGTCTACTCCTGATGAAGGGTCTAAAGCTATAAATGAATAAAAATGTCTCCTTTTTTAACAATAAGTTTATTTACATTTCTATTACAACCTTCTTTCTTTTTTAATATTCTCATAAGCAGTTTGTATGCTTTGAAATTTTTCTTTTGCACCTTCTAAATGCTCTTTTCCTAAATCTTGTAATTTATCTGGATGGTATTTTTTTACCATTTTTCTATAAGCTGTTTTTACCTCATCATTTGATGCAGTATTAGTGATTTCTAAAATCTTATAAGCATTGTCTGATTCATTATAAAACATGGCCTTTATAGACTCAAAATCTCTTTGATTTATATACAAATACCCTGCAATTTTTCTAATTTGTTCTACTTCTTTTTTAATTACAAAATCATCTGCTTTTGCAATGCCAAACAAAAAGTGTAATAACTGTAAACGAGATGCATGAGACATGTGTTCTCTAATTTGTATACAAACTTGTCTTGCAGAAACCTCTTTTTTTTTTTTTTCCTTAAACAATTTAAAAGCACTATTTTTACGTTCTTTACCATACATACTCAAAAATTTCGAACGTACAAACTCTAACTCACGTTTATCTGCTTTTCCATCTGACTTTATTACTATAGAAGCCAAAACCAATAAACTCATTTCAAAATCGCCAGATTGTGTATTTACTTTTTGTTTTCTACTTCTTGTTTTTTGTTGATATTCGCCTTGTTCTAAAAGTAAATCTTTTTCTGAAAAACCATCAACAAAACTACCAATAGCAAAACCTATGGCTGCACCAATTGGACCTCCTAGAGTAAAACCCAATCCTGCTCCTAACCATTTTGTGAAATTTCCCATAAAAAATATAAATTTAAGTTCAAATATAAGGAATCAATAATATTTGTTTATTTTTTTATTCAAAAAAAATGTGTTTATACGCAACCATATCTGAAAAATTGCATCTATTAAATAAATCTTATTAATATGAAATCAAAAACAATAATTGCAATCGTTAGTCTAGTTTTATTATTTAACAGCTGTAAAGAAAATGAAAAGGATAATATTATATGTACGTTAGAGTTTATATATGGTATAAACATTACTTTAATTGATGTTAAAACATCTAAACCTATATCTGATAACGTTAAGGCTGTTATTAAAGATGGAAATTACGAGGAAATATTAGAGGTTATTGAATCTAATGTTCCTCTTTTAGGAGCTGGAGAAAGAGCTGGAACATACATTGTTACCATAACTTCTGACAACTATAAGACTTTTGTTAGTGAACCAATAATTGTAAAAGCTAATGAGTGCCATGTAATACCCGAAGTAAAAACATTTAAACTAGAGCCAAAAATCTAAGATTATTATTCTTTATAGTACTATCTAAATTGTTGTAGATTTGTTATTTAAAATTAGCAGTAAATTAATTAAATTTGCACTATTAAAATCTAAATAGTTAAATTATGTATCCAGAAGAATTAGTAAAACCAATGCGTAACGAATTAATTAACGCAGGTTTTGAAGCATTATATACAAGTGAAGACGTAGAAAAAGCAATGGCAAAAAAAGGAACAACTTTAGTGGTTGTAAATTCTGTTTGTGGTTGTGCAGCAGGAACTGCAAGACCAGGAGCAATTGCTTCTTTAGGCGCAGACAAAACACCAGATAATTTAACTACTGTCTTTGCAGGTGTAGAAAAAGAATCTACACAAAAGGCTCGTGAATTTATGATTCCTTTTCCTCCTTCATCTCCAGCAATGGCGTTGTTTAAAGATGGTAATTTAGTGCATATGTTAGAAAGACATCATATTGAAGGACGTTCTGCACAAATGATTGCACAGAATTTAGCACAAGCTTACGACGAGTTTTGTTAAGCTTTTTTGAAACAAAAATCAAAATAAAATCCACGTTTTAACGTGGATTTTTTATTTTTACTAAAATTAATTTCATG
>JBGCFX010000252.1:0-4073 GCA_045110395.1 Polaribacter sp. | reverse complement strand
AGATAGATCTCTAGCAGCCATTAGGCTAAATTGTAGGGTCCTCGGGATTGGCGTTGCAGTTAATGTTAATACATCTACATTTTCTTTGATAGATTTTAATTTGTCTTTTACAGCAACACCAAATTTTTGCTCTTCATCAATAATTAAAAGCCCTAAATCTTGGAATTTTATACGTTGATTTGTTAATTGATGCGTTCCAATAATAATATCTACAGAACCATCATTTACACCATCAATTGCTGCTGTTTTTTGTTTGGCAGTTCTAAATCTATTTAAATAATCAACTTTTATTGGGAAATCTTTCAACCTTTCTGTAAAAGTTTTATAATGTTGAAAAGCCAAAATTGTTGTTGGTACTAAAATGGCGACTTGTTTGCCATTATCTACTGCTTTAAAAGCTGCTCTAACAGCAACTTCTGTTTTCCCAAAACCAACATCACCACAAACCAATCTATCCATAGGTTGCTCTTTTTCCATATCATTTTTTACATCTTGTGTGGCTGTAAATTGATCTGGTGTATCTTCATACATAAAACTACCTTCTAACTCATGCTGAATATGTGTGTCTGGCCCAAAAGAAAATCCTTTTTGCAGTTTTCTTTTTGCATACAACTGAATTAAATTAAAGGCAATATGTTTAACTCTCGCTTTTGTTTTTTGTTTTATTTTTTTCCAAGCCCCAGAACCTAATTTGTATATTTTGGGAGCTTTCCCATCTTTTCCATTAAATTTAGAAATCTTGTGAAGCGAATGAATACTTACATATAAAATATCTCTTTCTCCATAAACCAACTTAATAGCTTCTTGTTTTTTACCTTGAACATCAATTTTTTGTAAACCACCAAATTTTCCAATTCCATGATCCATGTGTGTCACATAATCACCAATTTCTAGTTTGTTTAATTCTTGAAGTGTAATGGCTTGTTTTTTAGCATAACCATTTTTTAATCTAAATTTATGATAACGTTCAAAAATTTGATGATCTGTGTAACAAACTAATTTATGATCAACATCTACAAAACCCTGGTATAAAGGAAAAACGATAGTTTCATAATGGATTTCTTTATCAGAATCATCAAAAATATCGTGAAAACGTTTTGCTTGTTGCTCATTTGCGCAGAAAATATAATTGGTAAAGCCAGCTTTGTGATATTCTTCTAAATTATCAATTAATAAATTAAACTGTTTGTTAAATGAAGGTTGTGGAATTGTATTGAAGCTAATTTCAGAATTTCCTTTGTTTTGATTTTCTAAATTTATTTGAGTAAATTCTTTTAATTGATTTAATATAAAATCGCCATTACAAAACAATTCAGAAGGTTTTGCGTGTTTTATTTCTTTTGATAAATCATTAAAAGCTTCTCCTGCTTTTTGATAAAACTTGTCTAAATTCCCTTTTAATAAATCGATATTTTTAGTAAAAACGACTGTTTTTGAGGAAATATATTTTAAGAAACTTTCTCTATTTTCTTGTAAAGCTTTGTTTTCTACATTTGGCATTATAGAAACTTTCTTCAGTTTCTCTTTAGATAGTTGTGTTTCTACATCAAAGGTTCTAATACTATCA
Source organism: Polaribacter sp. (assembly GCA_045110395.1). GTDB lineage: Bacteria > Bacteroidota > Bacteroidia > Flavobacteriales > Flavobacteriaceae > Polaribacter. The sequence continues at coordinate 2,506 of JBGCFX010000252.1, read as the reverse complement.
ATTTCATCACCAAAAAACTCTATTCTGTATGGCTCGTCATTTGAGAAAGAAAAAACATCTATAATTCCACCTCTAACCGAAAAATCTCCTGGTTCTGTAACAAAATCTACACGTTTAAATTTATATTCGAATAAAACTTCATTTACAAAATCTAGTGACAAACTTTCTCCGACAGTAACTTTTAAAGTATTTTTTTCAAGTTCTTTTTTGGTAACTACTTTTTCAAATAAAGCTGTAGGATACGTAACAATTACAGCAGGTTTTTTACGAGAGTTAATTCTGTTTAAAACCTCTGATCGTAATAAAACATTTGCATTGTCTGTTTCTTCAATTTGATAAGGTCTTCTATAGGAGCCTGGATAAAAAAGAACATTTTTATCGCCTAAAAGTTGTTCTAAATCATTTAAATAATAGGCAGCTTCTTCTTTATCATTAAAAATTAAAAGATAAGGTTTGTCTGCTTTTTTAAAACTTTCTGAAATAACAAAAGACAACGAAGAACCAACCAAATTCGAGAGTTGAAAATGGTTTTGTTCTTGTTGAAGTGCCTTATTAATCTGCGAAATTTTCTCAGATTTTTGATATTGATTTACAATGTTCTGGGTACTCAACTGAATAAAAATTTGTGCAAATGTAAGATGTATATCAATAAAAACCCATTATTGTTTTGTTTTCTTAAAGATTGCAATATATTTGTGTTTCAACAGTTTTATAATTGTTAAATGTAATCCCCCTATATAAAATGAAAAATAAAATACCCTTTGTTTTAATATTCCTGCTATTATTAGCTGTAAAAACCTCTAGTCAGAATGAGGTAAATAAATGGTCATTAACTTTTGGTTCTGGCTCAATTTTGTATTCTCAAGAAGATGCAGTTGATATCGGATATAGATACAATACGCAGTTTCCAAGAGTATCTATTGGGAGATACATTTTTAAGAATGTTAATTTTGTTGCTAGCATTTCTTCTTCTTTAAATGGTTCCAGAAAATATACAACTTTTGATGGAGAAGCAAGATATGATTTTGGTACTTCAGAAAATAGAATATCGCCTTATATACTTTTAGGAGGTGGTTTTATTGAGGCAGAAAAATTAACACCTACTGTAAATTTTGGTGCTGGTGGAACATTTTGGATTTCTGACAAAGTGGGGCTTAATGGACAAATAATGTACAAATTTAATGAAGAAAGATTTCAAAGTCAACGTTCTCATACTTTTGGTTCTGTTGGTTTAATTTACCGTTTTTCATTTTCTAGCAGCTCATCAAATAATGTTATTCGCGATTCTAGAAACAAGCGTATTTGGAATCAAAAAAACTAATTTTTTTAAAAAATAGTATATCTTATACCTGCAAAAGCTCTAATACCTTGGTTAGAAGCATATACATAACTTGGGTCAAAAGTTAGTGCATTTGGGTTGTTTGAGCTTGCAACTGCTTGTCCATTTGCATCAAAAACTACTTGTTTGTCAAAAGGATCAAAAGAACGAGCTATACTATTTGCTGCTGGTGTAAAGTTTAATAGATTTTTTACACCTCCATAAATCTCCCAAGAATTACTAAATTTTTTACTCAATTGAATGTTTTGTATACTAAACCAAGGCGAATTTTCTGGTCTTGGATCTTTATCACTAAGTAAAGGAAGTCTCATTGGTCCATATACATTTCCTGTATAATCAATCGTAAAATTATTACTAAATTTATAAGAAATAGACCAAACTCCGCTAAAACTTTCTGTGAGTAATTGTCTTGTTTTTACATTATTTTCGGTGATGGAAACATCCATTAAAGTTGCACCAGCATTAATTGCTAAACCATTTGTGAAAGTGATGTCTGTGTTTAAGGAAACTCCTTTAGATATTGAAAAACCATCTAAATTTGCATAAATAATTTTGTTTGGGTCTGTTTCATAATCTGGTAAAATTCTATTATTAAAATAGGTGTAAAACGCACTTGCATCAAAAGTGATAAAAGAATTTTCACGAACTATTTTTTTTACATAATTTGCATTTACATTCCAAGACGTTTCTGGGTTTAATTCTCCATCAAATTCTACTTCTCTAGCACCTGTTAAAGCTGCATGATCTTCTGTAAAAACATTGGCAACTCTAAAACCATTTCCTGCACTTAGTCTAAAAATATCAGAATTATTTTTAGAATTCCATTTGTAATTTACTCTTGGCGAAAAAATATTTCCATGCAAACTATTGTAATCCCATCTTGCTCCAATTAAGAGTTTGTTTTGTTTATTCAATGCAATTTCATCTTGAAGAAAAATTCCAGGTAAATGTATAATTGAAGGTTGGTTTACAATTCCATTACTATATAAAGTTGCAAAAGTATTATCATCATAAAAAGTATATCTGTAAGCTAAACCCAATGTTAAATCGTGTTTTTCTTTAATTTGTTTGTTATACACAAATTGTGCGAAACCAATTATTTGTTCAGCATCATAAGCGTCTGTTCCGTAAAAAGAATCTTGATAATGCCCATTTGCACTAAATTGA
>JBGCFX010000251.1:0-2607 GCA_045110395.1 Polaribacter sp. | reverse complement strand
AGGATCATGGTTTCGATATCAATATTGGAGGGTTTCATTCAGGTAGCCCAAAAGGTGGTTATTTTTCTCCATATAAAAACCCAAATCTTAAAAATAAAGTTGATGGAGAGAACTTATCTATAAGATTAGCAAACGAAACTTCATCCTTTATAAAAGAACACAAACAAGAACCGTTTTTTGCATTTTTATCTTTTTATGCAGTACATGGTCCTATACAAACCAACCAAGAAAAATGGCAGAAATATAAAGAAAAAGCTACGTTAAAAGGCGTTAAAAAAAGTGGCTATAAAATGGAGAAAAAGTTACCTATAAGACAGGTACAAGATAATCCTATTTATGCTGGTTTAGTTGAAACTATGGATGATGCAGTTGGTCTGGTTTTAAACGCACTTAAAGAAAATAATTTAGATAAAAATACGATCGTTATTTTTACCTCAGATAATGGAGGTGTGGCTTCTGGTGATAATTTTTCAACATCAAATTTACCTTATAAAGGAGGCAAAGGCTATCAATGGGAAGGTGGCATTAGAGAACCTTATTTAATTTATGTGCCTTGGCGAAATTCTAATGTAAATTCTAGCGATTACCCAGTTACAGGGGCAGATTTTTATCCTACAATTTTAGAATATGCAAACATTGATTTGTTAGAAAACGAGCATAAAGACGGAATTAGTTTAAAATCAATAATCGATAAAAATCAAGTTCCTAATGAGCGTTCCTTGTATTGGCATTATCCTCATTATGGAAATCAAGGAGGAGATCCATCATCCATAATTAGAAAAGGAAAGTGGAAATTGATTCATTATTATGAAAACAATAGCAACGAATTATACAATTTAGAAAATGATCCTTTTGAAAAGAAAAATTTTGCCAAAAAAGAGGTTGAAGTAACAAAAGAGTTGTTATTAAACTTAAAGAATTGGTTGGTTGCTGTTAATGCAAAATATCCTAAAGTAGATTCACTTTTTAATCAAAAAAAAAGAGAGTTATATGACAATCAAATCAAAAATAAAAAGCTACCAAGCTTAGAAAAACAAAGGCTAAAAATGCTTTCTATAAATTTTAGACCAAATAAAGATTGGTGGGGAAGTAAAATCACTAAAGATTAAAACGAGTATGATGAAACAACTATTTACAACAAAATATTTTTTTACAATTATCATTTTAATAGCAATAGAAATTTTAGGGATTCAATCTGTTTTTGCAGAAATAAAACTTCCTGCAATTGTGTCTTCTAATATGGTTTTACAAAGAAATACTACTATAGAAATTTGGGGTTGGGCAGCCGCTGATGAAAAGATTAAAATTAAGTTTTCTTGGTTAGAAAAACCAGAGGAAATTATTACAGATAAACAAGAAAATTGGAAAATTGAAGTAAAAACTACAAATAGTAAGGCAGCACAAACAATTACCTTAAAAAGTGAAACATCAAACATTGTTTTAGAGAATATATTGTTTGGAGAAGTTTGGTTGTGTTCTGGGCAGTCTAACATGCAACAACCAATTAAAGGTTATAATGGGCAACCTACTTTTGGGGCTTTGCAAGCAATTGTAAATTCAAAAAATCCAAATTTACGATTATTTACAGTGGGTAGAAAAGCCTCTAAAACCCCATTAAATAAATTGATAAAACACATTTCTTGGCAAGAAGCTGCTCCTAATACTGTTTCAGATTTTAGTGCAGTTGCGTATTTTTTTGGGCAACAATTACAAAAAACGTTGGACGTTCCTGTTGGATTAATTCATACATCCTGGGGTGGTAGTAAAGTAGAAGCTTGGATGAGTAAAGAGTCGTTGAGCACTTATAGAAAAGTAGATCTAACGACAATAGATATCACAAAAAAACCAAACCAAAAACCTACACTATTGTTTAATTCAATGATAAACCCTTTAATTCCTTATACTATAAAAGGTGCTTTATGGTATCAAGGTGAATCTAACAGAAATGCGCCAGAAATGTATAAAAAGCTTTTTCCTGCAATGGTAAAAGATTGGCGTGCAAGATGGAATATTGGCGATTTCCCTTTTTATTATGTTCAAATTTCACCGTTTTTATATGGTAATAATAATGCTGTAAAAAAGGGAGACAATTCTGCATTTATAAGAGATGTTCAAATGCAATGTTTAGATTTAATTCCGAATGCTGGTATTGCAATTACTTTAGATATTGGCGATCAGTTTTTTATTCATCCACCAAAGAAAAAAGAAGTAGCAGATCGTTTATTGTATAACGCCTTAAACAAAACGTATGGTTATAAGGCAATTGATGCAGAAGCCCCAGTTTATGACTCTTTTGTAATAGAAGGTCAAAATATTAAACTCAATTTTAAAAATGTAAAAACGGGTTTATTTACTTACAATACATTAAATGATTTTGAAATTGCTGGAGCAGATAAAGTTTTTTATCCAGCAACTGCAAAAATTATAAAACGTAAAAATATAATAGTTTCAAGTGATAAGGTTCCAAATCCTGTTGCTGTTAGGTATGCTTGGAAAAATTGGGTACAAGGATCACTTTTTGACACCAGTCTTTTACCGGTATCTTCTTTTAGAACAGATACATGGAATAATGCAACTCAAAATAATAACAAATAAATATTTACTATG
>JBGCFX010000250.1:0-5648 GCA_045110395.1 Polaribacter sp. | reverse complement strand
CAACAAATTATCTGCAACTTTGCAATGGCAAAATATGGATATGGGCTTATTAAATACCAATGAACAGAGAATTACTACATCAAGACCCAACCAGTTTTTTACGACTACAAATTATAGATATGAAGTAGATATGATAACTTTAAACCTCTCATACACATTTAACACAACTAAAAATAAATCTAAGTTTATTGATAGTGAGTTTGGGAAGAGAGAGTTTTAATAAAAGGTTTTTACACTTATTTAAAACAGGTATTTACACTTGTATATAATCCTATTTTTTGAATGTATATTTGTGAGAAAAATATGCAATAAAACAATTTAAAAGAGAAATTTTAGTAATTCTTAATTAATTAGTATTTAACTGTTAATGTAATACCAAGATGAAAGTTTTCTAAATACAGATACTTCTTAAAATGCAATTAATATTAATAATGATGTAAAACAACTATAATGTTGCACCTTTCCTTGTAACAATTTTAAAATCAGTAAAAATATATGCTTGTTTTATTTCTAATGACGCTAATTATAATCCATATCAATAATGAAAAATAAAAATATTTTAATACTTTTTATAACACTTGTTTTACTTTCTTGCGATGGTATTGGTGATCCTGGAGGAGAACCCATTTTTGATGGCTTTATGATCAGTGTAAACAATTCTACAAACAAAGTTTATCAAGGTGAAATTGTTATTGGTGGTTTGCAGAATAATAATTTTATAGCTACAGATTCAGTAAGTTTCAAAAGAGATTTAGAAATTGGTGGCTCAAATTTAGGATTTCATTTTGTGAATGATAATAGATGGAAACCAAATTTAGATAAAATAAAAACTCTACCTTCAGATAGTTGTTATTTTAAATTAAAACTTTCTAGTGGCAGACAAGAAATTATCACAAGATATAATTCCAACAAATTATTTAGTTTAAAATTACCAGAAACGACAAACTTTAAAGGAGATTTTGGGAGGTTAATTATTTCAATATCAGATACTAGTGTGATAGGTAGAGCAGCTAAAGAAGATTAAACAATTAATAAAAAAGAAAATTATGAAAAAAATAATAGTAATAGCAGTCATTTTGTTAGCTTCATATAGTTGTACAACAAATACTACAACAGAACAAATAGAAGAGTTAGAGCAAGAAGTAGCAAATACAATAGTTGGTGTATGGAAATTAAAATCTGTAAAAACTCTAGGACAAGAATTTATTAATGCCTGTAAATCTAAAAACAATATAGAAGTACGTTCAGACAATACATTTACAATTACAGGACATAATGAAGATGATAATTGTGCTGCTAATTCTAGTACTGGTTCTTGGTCATATAATTCAAATAGTATTTATAAATTTACTGCTGCAGGAGATACTCAAACCTTTACTTTAACTGCAGATAATTCGCTTATTTTTAGTTTTCAACAAGACTCAAATACTGTAATCTATTCTTATAAAAAAGATTAATAACATCAATATTAAAATTAAAAAAACCTTCAGGTTTTAAAAATCTGAAGGTTTTTTAGTTTTATGTCATAAGTCAACTCTGTCTTAAGTCAATTTACAAATTATAAAACTCCAAACTCTCTACAATCAGTTCATTAGAAACTTTACAATCTAATTTATAATCTTCATAATCGTTTAGTAAAACAAAGTTTACTTGTCCGTTTACGTTTTTCTTATCGTGTTTAAGCAATTCCATAATTGCAGCAAAATCTTCTTTTAAAAGATTTGTTTTGTTGTAAATTGATAAAACTACTTCTTTAACTTCGGTAACTTTTTCAGTTGAGAAACCTAATAACTTAGAAGATATATAGCTTTCGCAAACCATACCAATTGCAATAGCTTCTCCATGGGTTAGGTTTTCTTTGTCTTCAGATTCTAAATAAAAAGACTCAATTGCGTGTCCTAAAGTATGCCCAAAATTTAAAATTTTACGCAAGTTTTGTTCTTTAGGATCTTGTAAAACAACTTCGTTTTTAATTTCTATAGATCTAAAAATTAAATCATTAATATTTAAACCTTTGTTTTCTTTTATTTTATGAAACAGTTTAATATCATAAGTAATACCATATTTAATAATTTCTGCAGTACCAGATTTAATTTCTCTTTCTGTAACTGTTGTTAAATAATCAACATCAACCAAAACCATTTGTGGGTTTGCAAACAAACCAATTTGGTTTTTTAAAACCCCTAAATCTACACCTGTTTTTCCACCAACAGAAGCATCTACCATAGATAATAAGGTAGTTGGTATGTTTACAAAATCGATTCCACGTTTAAAACACGATGCCACAAAACCACCTAAATCTGTAATAACACCACCACCTAAAGTAATCATCAAACTTTTACGATCACCACCCAATTCTGTAATGGCATTCCAAACACCCATACAAGTTTCTAGGTTTTTATTGATTTCTCCAGACTCAATTTCAATCACTTCAATACGTTTGTCAGTCTCTAAATTTTGAATAAATTTAGGGTAACAATGCGTAAAAGTATTTTCATCAACCAAAATAAAAATGGTAGAATAGTTATTTTTAGCAATTAAAGAAGATAATTCTTGATATGCTTTCTCTTGAAAATGAACAGGATAGGTTGCTGCTTGAATAGATTCCATTATTAATTGATTAAGATTGCAAATTAAAAAGAAATTATTCAATAATTACCATTCTATACCTATATTTGTTTTGACTAAAATGATATTTAATGAACCTTTTTGACAATACAGAAGTTGCTTTTTCACTAAAAACAGATTCACAATTAGAAAGAGCTTATTTTTTATTTAAAATGATACAAAACGAACCAATGGTTAGAATTGGAAGTGCAGTTACTAATTTTGCGCTAAAAGTACATTTACCAGTAGAAGGTTTAATTCGTTCTACAGTTTTCGATCATTTTTGTGGCGGAGTTACAGAAGAAGATTGTTTGCCAATTATAGATAATATGTATGCAAATGGTAATGTACACAGTGTTTTAGATTACTCTGTAGAAGGTAAAGATGAAGAAGTAAGTTTTGATGGTGCTTTAGAAAAAATATTAAAAATTGTAGATTTTTGTGAAGAAAAAAAATCGATTCCTTATGCAGTTTTTAAACCCACAGGTTTTGGTCGTTTTGCTTTATATCAAAAAATATCTGAAGAAAAAGAGTTAACACAACAAGAAAAAGAAGAATGGAGTAGAGTAGTAGCTCGTTTTCATAAAGTTTGTAAAGTAGCACATAAAAAAGATGTTCCTTTACTAATTGATGGAGAAGAAAGTTGGATGCAGAAAGCTGCAGATGACTTGATAGAAAGTTTAATGGAAACCTATAATAAAGATAAAGCCATCGTTTTTAATACATTACAAATGTATAGACATGACAGAATGGAATATCTAAAAGGTTTGCACAAAAGAGCCACAGAAAAAGGATTTCATATAGGTATGAAAGTTGTTAGAGGTGCTTATATGGAAAAAGAACGAGACAGAGCAGCAGAAAAAGGCTATCCATCACCAATTTGTGAAAATAAAAAAGCCACAGATATTAATTATGATGCAGCAATCACATATATGATTGAACAACCAAATGTTGCATTATTTGTAGGTACTCATAATGAAGAAAGTTCTTATTTAGCAATGAAACTAGCAAAGAAAAAAGGTGTTAAAGAAAATGATAATCGTCTTTGGTTTGGGCAATTATTTGGTATGAGCGATCATATAAGTTATAATTTAGCAAACGAAGGTTATAATGTTGCAAAATATTTACCTTTTGGTCCAGTAAGAGATGTAATGCCTTATTTAATTAGAAGAGCTGAAGAAAACACCTCTGTTGCTGGGCAAACAAGTAGAGAATTAAACCTTTTAAAAACGGAGCGAAAACGTAGAAAATTATAATGACTACTGTAGAAGAAATAAAAGCTTTATTGCACAAAAATAAGTTGAGATTATATCAAGAATTATCTCAAAGCAAAGAAGCAATGCAACTTATACGTAAATCTACACACGCACATTTAACCACAGAAGAAAAAGAAAAAATAAAAACTCAGTTGTTAGATATTTGTAAGTCTATTCCAGCTTTAGCCGTTTTTTTATTACCTGGAGGCGCTTTATTATTACCGCTTTTAATTAAATTAATTCCAGATATTTTACCATCAGCTTTTAGAGATGATCCTACAGAAGAAAAGTAAACAAATCTCTTGTAAAACCCTCAAAACTAATATTTAAAATATTTATCATTAATATTTTTTAATATAAACTTCGACTGAAAACTGCCAACTTTTAATGGCGTTCCCTAAAGGTCGCGCTTTTCGCACTCGCTTTTTTTCAGAAAAAGAAAAAAGAGCTCAAACAAATGCTTCAATCGCTAACGCACTTATTTATTTACTTCAATTATGAATCAAATTTAATAGAATAATTAAAAAAATCTATTGTTCTCTATCTTGCAAAAAAATAAATAGTTATAAATCGTTTAAATCGCATAGAAACAACTACTTTTGCACGAAATTTAAGAATTTAAGCATGCAAATCAGAAACATCGCTATTATAGCGCACGTTGATCACGGAAAAACAACTTTAGTAGATAAAATTATAGATCAAGCAAAAATCTTAGACGATCGTAAAGAACGTACAGACCTTTTATTAGATAATAATGATTTAGAACGTGAAAGAGGAATTACAATTCTTTCTAAAAACGTTTCAGTTCAATACAAAGGAACAAAAATTAATGTAATCGATACTCCTGGTCACGCCGATTTTGGTGGAGAAGTTGAACGTGTATTAAAAATGGCTGATGGAGTTTTGTTATTAGTAGATGCTTTTGAAGGACCAATGCCACAAACTCGTTTTGTATTAGGGAAAGCATTAGAATTAGGATTAACACCAATTGTAGTTGTAAATAAAGTAGACAAAGAAAACTGTACTCCAGATTTAGTACATGAAAAAGTTTTTGATTTAATGTTTGCATTAGAAGCTACTGAAGAACAATTAGATTTTGCAACTATTTACGGTTCTGCAAAAAACAATTGGATGTCTACAGATTGGCAAAACGAAACAGATAATATTGTACCTTTATTAGATGCTGTTTTAGAATCTATACCTGCAACAAAATACAATGAAGGAACTCCTCAAATGCAAATTACTTCTTTAGATTTTTCTTCTTTTACAGGAAGAATTGCAATCGGACGAGTTTTTAGAGGTGATTTAGAAGATGGTAAAGATTATATGTTGTGTAAAGCAGATGGTTCTACTAAAAAAGTAAGAATTAAAGAATTGCACGTTTTTGAAGGAATGGGTAAAGTAAAAGTAGACAAAGTTCCTTGTGGAGATATTTGTGCAATTACTGGTATAGGAGGATTTGAAATTGGAGATACAATTGCAGATTTAGAAAATCCTGAAGCATTACCAAGAACAGAAATCGATCAACCTACAATGAGTATGTTGTTTACAATTAACAATTCTCCTTTCTTTGGTAAAGAAGGTAAATTTGTTACATCTCGTCATTTAAGAGATCGTTTGTTCAAAGAATTAGAAAAGAACTTAGCATTAAAAGTAGAAACTACAGATAGTGAAGATAAATTTAACGTTTTCGGACGTGGAGTTTTACACTTATCAGTTTTAATTGAAACAATGCGTAGAGAAGGGTATGAGTTACAAGTGGGAAGACCACAAGTAATTATCAAA
>JBGCFX010000249.1:0-3027 GCA_045110395.1 Polaribacter sp. | reverse complement strand
ATTTGTATGTTATATTGATTTTCCAACAAACCAATTAAAACCGAATTTGGTGGCGTTCCAATAACAGTTGCAATTCCACCAGCATTTGCAGCAAAAGCGATTCCTAACATAATGCTTAGTGCAAAGTTTTTATCACCTTTTGTAAATCCGTCTTTGTCGTCAATTAATAATTTTATTACAGAAATTGCAATTGGTAACATTACAACTGTAGAAGCTGTATTGCTAATCCACATACTCATAAAAGCAGTTGCCAACATAAAACCTAACACTACTTTATTGGGGGTTGTTCCTGTAAGTTTTACAATATTTAATGCAATTCTTTTATGAAGATTCACTTTTTCTAAAGCCAAAGCCAATACAAAACCACCAAAGAATAAAAAGATGATTGGGCTACCATAATTAGCGCCAACGTCTGCAATATCCATCACTTTTAAAAGTGGAAAAAGAATTAATGGCAACAAAGCTGTAACAGCAATATTTACAGTTTCTGTGATCCACCAAATAACCATCCAAATGGCAACTGCAATTACTGCATCTGCTTTTTCTGAAACTAATGTGATTGGCAAAAATTGAATTAGAAAAAATAAAAGTGGACCAAGAAGTAATCCTAGTTTTTTGGTTGGTTGCATTGTAGTTGATTAAGCTGCTGCAAAATAACTATTTTAAAATACGCTGCACAATTTTTAAATGATGATTTGTATGCGTATCCATAAAACGAAAAACTCTCTTTTTATTTATATGACCAAATAAAGGATGTTTAAAATAAGCGTTTTCATCTAAGGTTAATACATTCTTAATATGTTCTCTTGCTTCTGCTAACTGTTTAATTAAGTCTTCTTTTAAAATTATTTCTGGTGGTGTAACGTATTTTGGTGCTCTTGCTTTACCTCTTGGAAAATAACCAAGTTTTAAAAATACTTTTCCTAAAAAACTAAAATTGTTTATATACTTAGTTGGGTCAGATTTTTCCATACTTATTGCAACAGTATTTAAAACTTTTAAACTATGGTCTAATTGCCACGCAACATTTACTTTTGAAACTTTTAGATTTATACTTTCAAAATGTGGAATGTAACTTTCTAAAAAGTTTAGTCTGTTTTCTAAAGTTGTAGTGTTTAATGTTTTCATTGAAAGTCTTTTTTAAAAAGTAGTAAGATTAAAAATGAAGTTATATTTTTTTTGGTTGATTGCATATTTCTTTAATAAAACTTATCTAAAATAGAAATTTTTGTTAGATAACTTGTTGTTTAGTTTTATGATTATAAATATCTAAAGTATGATAATTGGAATTTTGATCAGTATGTTCTTCAATTTCATAAATTAATTCATTTTCTAAATTATAAATTTCATCAACTTTTACTCGACAAGAATACAATAATCCTTGATCTTGAACTGCTATATTAAAACTATTTCGTGTATTCTTTTCTAAATAAACACCTTGTTTAACCTTCTTTTTAATCTTATCTAAATAACTCATATAATGTATTTTACCACAAAACTATAAATTATACCTATTAAATTACAATAAATATTTATCAACAGGTTTTAAATATTCACGACCTCGCGTTAAGGGGTGAACGACATGTTTGAGCTCTTTTTGTTTTTTCAAAAAAAAACGAGTAGTGAAAGCCTGTTAAAACGCCCAACTTCTCGATATAATTTTTTAAATAAAAAATCACTCGAAGTAAAAAATCCCTACAAATTAATGTAAGGATTTTAGAGTTTTATGAGATTTCTTAATCGCCTAAAAAGGCTCATTTCGAAATGATATTTAGCTTTTAAGTTTATGCTGTTACTAATAACTAGCAACCAAAAACCATTAACTATTTAATATCTATAATGCTCAGGCTTGTATGGTCCTTCTTGAGTAACACCAATATATGCTGCTTGATCAGAACGTAATTCTGTTAACTCAACACCAATTTTTGCCAAGTGTAATTTTGCTACTTTTTCATCTAAATGCTTTGGTAACATATATACTTCGTTTCCATAAGCATCTGCGTTATTCCAAAGTTCTATTTGAGCCAAAGTTTGGTTTGTAAATGAGTTAGACATTACAAAACTTGGGTGACCAGTTGCACATCCTAAATTTACCAAACGACCTTCAGCCAATAAAATAATATCTTTTCCGTTAATATTATATTTATCTACTTGAGGCTTAATTTCAACTTTTTCGCTGTTTGCATTTAAATAAGGAACATCAATTTCATTATCAAAATGACCAATATTTGCAACAATTACTTTGTCTTTCATTGCTTCAAAATGCTCTGGACGAACAATATCTTTGTTTCCTGTAGTTGTAATAATGATATCAGAATTACCAACAACAGTTTCTAATTTCTTAACTTCAAAACCATCCATTGCAGCTTGTAACGCACAAATTGGGTCTATTTCTGAAACAGTTACAATAGAACCTGCACCTTTAAAAGAAGCAGCTGTACCTTTACCAACATCTCCATAACCACAAACAGTTACACGTTTTCCTGCTAACATAATATCTGTTGCTCTTCTAATTGCATCTACTGCAGATTCTTTACAACCATATTTATTATCAAACTTCGATTTTGTAACAGAATCATTAATGTTAATTGCTGGCATTGGTAATGTTCCGTTTTTAACACGCTCATATAATCTGTGAACTCCTGTTGTAGTTTCTTCAGATAAACCATTAATTCCTGCAGCTAATTCTGGATAGCGATCTAAAACCATATTGGTTAAATCTCCACCATCATCTAATATCATATTTAAAGGCTTTTTGTCTTAACCAAAAAATAAAGTTTGCTCAATACACCAATCAAATTCTTCTTCATTCATACCTTTCCAAGCATAAACTGGTGTTACTGTTGCAGCAATTGCAGCAGCAGCTTGGAAAAAAAAAAAAAAAATATTACAAGAACTCCAAGTAACATCTGCACCCAAGGCTTGTAGAGTTTCAATTAAAACTGCAGTTTGAATGGTCATATGTAAACATCCAGCAATTCTTGCACCTTTTAATGGTTGAGAATCTTTATACTCTTCTCTTAAACT
>JBGCFX010000248.1:0-4829 GCA_045110395.1 Polaribacter sp. | reverse complement strand
CAAGTTTAACAAGTATTTATTGGTACGAAAATACAGTTAGTGTTGGAGCATCAGGAGCAATTTTTGGTCTTTATGGGCTAATTTTAGCTTTTACAGTTTTTAAAATTTATCCAAATTATATGAGAGGAATGACTTGGATGCTATTAGGACTTTATGCAGGAGTAAGTTTGTTACTCGGTTTTTTGGGCGGAATTGATAATGCTGCTCATTTTGGAGGACTGATAAGTGGCTTTATTATTGGAGGAATTTTGATTTTAATAGATAAAGAAGAACTGAAAAAAAACGCAAGCTAACACCCTACATAATTTATTACTGCCTTATTGCCTACTTGCGAAAGTCTTCTCGGACTTTCTTGCCTTTAATTATTACTAAATTAGTTGCTTGAAAAACGCAACAAAACTTATACAGAAACGTTAGCGAATCAAAATTTCCTAAACCCCAAACTGAGCCAAATGATGGTCTAAATGTTTGTAAAAAGAATTGTTCCATTCTTGTGAAGTTAAATTGCCAAAAGAATGCGATTCTTTTCCATCATAATAAGAAGCTCCTAATTCTTGAGTTTTGTTGATAAAATCAATCAAACGTGTTTTTTCATTTATAAAATATTTTTCTTCAGTCATTAAAAATTGTGGTGCAGTTCTTCCGTTTTTAGTGTATGGTTTCTCTGAAATTACTATTTTCTTTACAAATAATTTTAGCATCAACTTTGCAAATGCATTAGGTTTTGGGTGTTTATCTGTATACACCATTTCATAAGTAACTGAGCAATGTGCTAACATTTGTGCAACTGACATTTTACCCCAATTTGGTTGTGTTGTAGCAGTTAAATTTTCTATTCTCTCAATAACTTCATTGGTTACTTCTTTGGTAAATATATTTTTCATTTTAATGTTTTTTAAATACTATTATGATGTCTGATATGTGTGTGTAAATTACTATTGGTACAATTACACCTCCTAATAATATCATAGGAAAATAAGTTATTGCAGTGTTTGGAACAGAATATCCAAAGTTTTTATATAATAATTCTTGTGATAAAAATCCGTTTGTTAAGATAAAAAAAATGAAAATTAATCCTAAAATATTCCAACCCAACAATAGTTTTTTATTTACGTTTCCATATTTCATCCAAAGTAATAAAAATATGGATGTAATTCCTGGAATAATATCAAAATTCCAGCCTTTATATGTCATTTCCATTGGTAATAGTTCTCTAACTGCTAATTGAAATAATAACAATTCTACAGGAAAACGAACTATATGCACAGCAGTACTCCAAGATAAATTTCTCTTTTCATAAAATTTATTTCTAATTAAATAGATTATAAATATTGCTGCAGGAATTAAAACAAGTGGAAAAGTAGAAAATGTATCTCCATCATTATAATGATAAAACCCAATATAAGCCAATATAGAAATTAATATACACCAACTAAATATGATTGGCAAAGTTGTTTTTTTTATGTTATTAGATTTTACAAAAGCAAAAATTACATAAGCAGTAATCAATAAAAAAGCAATTGGTATGTAAATTGGTAAGTCTTTAATCATAATTTTTAATTTACATTGCTACAATTTCTCTAATTTCTGTAAAACCACCTAATAATTTTATTGGGCATTCTTTTGCTATTTCTATAACTTCTTCTTCAGAAGCTACTTTAAGGGTCATATAACTACTCACCATTTTATTTTTTGGTGCATAATACTTATTTAAAACAGTTGCATCTGCTTGCACAATTTTACCCTCAAAACCAAATCTATTGGTTTCCATCATTTTACCAGTACTTGCCAAATTACCAATCCATTTTCCCCAAGATTCTTGTTGTTTATTTATGTCTTCTGGTGTTGGTTTGTAAGAAAAATTAGGTTCGAATCTAAAAATCATCATAAAAGTTTTCATTGTAATCTATTTTAAATTAATACATTACAAATCTAAACTACTATTTAAAAAAATTTCTTGCCAAATGACAAGAAATTATTTTTTTACAATTTCTTTTCGAATTCTACTTAAAGAAGTATCTGTAACTCCTAAATAAGATGCAATATGTTTTAAGGAAGCTTGTTGTACAATATTTGGGTGTTCGTACAATAAGTTTTTATAGCGTTCTTTAGCAGTTTCTGTAATCATAGAAAGGCTTCGTTGTTTAAGAGCAAAAAAGTTTTTTACCAAATGTGCTCTTCCCCATTCTCTATATTTATCAAAGGAATTAAAATGGATATCAAAAACATCAAAATTCTTTTTCCATAAAACACAATCTTCAATTGCTTGAATGTTTTCTTTAGACGGAATTCGCAAGAAAAAAGAAGTTTCTTCTAAAATTAAATCGGTTTTAGAAAAAAAGTTTGTAGTAACTTCATTGCCATTATAATCTATAGCATAAGACCGTAAAAAGCCTTCTGAAACAAAGTAATAAGCATCACATACTTTATCTTGTTTTAAAATATATTCGTTCTTTTTTATCAATACTTTTTGGTAACCAGAAAGAATCGTTTCTAATTCTTTGTCAGATAAAAATGCATCTTTTAAATCATCAATTAAAATTTTCTGATCATCCATTTAATGTAAAATTTTAAATAACAATTCTTTTAAAATATCTCTTTGGGTTTGACTTGCACCAACTCCTTTACTTTTAACATCTGCATCTCTTAAAGTTGCAATTACTTGTGCTACTTTTCGCATTGGATAATTTCTGGCTGCAGAAAAATATTCATCTACAAAATATGGACTTACACCAATAGATTTTGCCACAGAATTTTTAGATTTATCTTTTAAACCGTGAAATAATAAGAGTTGTGTAAAAAAACTATTTAATAATGAAATGGTCATTACCAAAGGATTTTTCTTAGGATTTTCAATAAAATAATTGATAATTCTATTCGCTTTTACAATGTTCTTCTCTCCTACTGCTTTTCGTAATTCGAAATTATTAAAGTCTTTAGAAATACCAATATTGTCTTCTATATGTTTGTCATTAATGATGGTTTCTTTTGGTAAAATCAACATTAATTTATCTAATTCATTCGATATTTTGCTTAAATCTGTTCCTAAAAATTCCACCAACATTTGAGCTGCTTTTGGCTCAATTTGATATTTTTTTCCACCTAAAACTCTGCGAATCCAATCAGAAACTTGATTTTCATACAGTTTTTTACTTTCAAAAATTAAACCAGTTTTTGCAATTATCTTGTGTAGTTTTTTACGTTTATCAAGTTTTTTATATTTATAATTGATAACCAAAACTGTTGTTGGCTGAGGGTTTTCTGCATAAGAAATCAACTTTTCTATATTTCTACTTAAATCTTGAGCTTCTTTAACAATAAGAACTTGTCTTTCTGCCATCATTGGGTAACGTTTTGCAGACGAAACAATATCTTCTATACTTGCGTCTCTACCATACATTACTTGTTGATTGAAGCCTTTTTCTGCTTCATCTAAAACAGTATCCTCAATAAAATCAGAAATTTTATCTATATAATAAGGCTCTTCACCCATTAAAAAATAAATAGGCTTAATGTTTCCTTTTTTAATATCTGAAACAATGTTTCTTATTTCGTTCATTTTCTTACTTTTGATTGATGCAAAAACTCAATCTACCAACTTATAATTTCAAACTCAAAAGTAGCGAAAATAAGACGCTTATTTTTGATAAATTAAGAAAAAAATATATGGTTTTAACTCCAGAAGAATGGGTAAGACAACATTTTGTACATTTTTTGATTGATGAAAAAAAATATCCAACTTCTATAATTGCCTTAGAAAAACAGTTAACCATCAATAATCGAAAAAAAAGAACAGATATTTTGGTTTTTGATAAAAATGGAAATCACGATATAATTGTAGAATGTAAAGCTCCTTCTATTAAAATTACACAAGCTACTTTTGATCAAATTGCACGTTATAATTTAAAGCTAAAAGCAAATTTTTTAATTGTAACCAATGGTTTACAACATTTTTACTGCAAAATGGATTTTGAAAATGAAACCTATATTTTTTTAAAAGATATTCCTGATTATAAATAGTTTATATCATTCCTTTCAAAACTGGAATCTAAACTTAGTTTTAAAAATGGATTCCTGCCTAAGTAGGAATGACAGATTCAAATAAATTAAAGAAAATAAACTCAACTTTAAAAAGAAAATAAATAGAAATAAACTAATTTATAAAATGTAATTTTGCAACCTTGAAAATAGCAATTGTCATATTAAATTGGAATGGTCAAAAACTCTTAGAGCAGTTTTTGCCATCAATTGTAAATTTTAGTTCAGAAGAAGCAACCATTTATGTTGCTGACAATGCTTCTACTGATACTTCTATAAAATATGTGAAAGAATTTTACCCATCAGTAAAAATTGTAAAAAACAAAGTAAATGGAGGCTATGCAAAAGGATATAATGATGCTTTAGCTTTAATCGAAGCAGATATTTATTGTTTATTAAATTCTGATGTAGAAGTTACAAAAAACTGGCTAAAACCTATTATTGAGACTTTTAAGAAAGAAGATAAAACTGCTATTATTCAGCCAAAATTATTAGACTTTAAAGATAAAACTAAGTTTGAATATGCAGGTGCTGCAGGTGGTTTTATCGATTTATATGGTTACCCTTATTGTAGAGGACGTATTTTTGATCACTTAGAAACTGATGAAGGTCAATTTAATGATGAAGCTGCTATTTTTTGGGCTTCTGGTGCTTGTTTTTTTATTCGTGCTGAAGTTTTTCATAATTTGGGTGGTTTAGACGAAGATTATTTTGCACATCAAGAAGAAATAGATTTATGTTGGCGTGTACAAAATATTGGTTATACAGTAAAATATGTTGGTACATCTACT
>JBGCFX010000247.1:0-16814 GCA_045110395.1 Polaribacter sp. | reverse complement strand
CTTTAATTTCTGAAATAGAAGATGTTGCAAACACAGTAAATGCAAATACCTTATTAGGTTTGCATAGAGTTGGTATTACTACAAGAGTAACAGCGTTAGGTGGTAGTTGGGATAATGGATACCCAGATAGGTCTCGTTTTGTAGTGATTGATGAAGATTATAATCATACAAGTTCTAGATTAAGTGCAAGAAAATTAACGGTAAATACTTCTAAAAAACTTTCTGTAACAGATAATTTATTAGTAGTTACAAAAGATGTTGTTTTAAACGGAGAGATTCGTTTGATAAACCCAGCAATGGATGGGGCTGCTCAACTAATTCAAACACATAAATCTGCCAGTCTAGTAACAGGTACAGGTAAATTATTAGTAGATCAAAATTCAACAGTACCAAGTAAATATAGATATAATTATATTGGTTCACCTGTAAAAAATTCTGCGGGTGCTAGTAGTTATACTGTAGCTAGTATTTTAAAAGACGCTACTGTTCCTAGCAATAATACAGGAGTTGTTAATGCAAATACTTCTACTGGAATAGCCAAAGATATCAACTGGATTAGTGGTTATGATGGTAATTTTACCAATAGTCCTTCTAATGCTATATCTTTAGCTAACTATTGGATATATACTTATGCATCAAATGAAGGTAAAAGATCAACTTGGAGTCAAAAATTTAGTTATGGTCAAATACCAAATGCAGATGGTTTTATTTTTAAAGGGCCAGGAAGACTTCAGAATTATACATTCTTAGGAATTCCAAAAGATGGGGAAGTTACAACAGTTGTTGGTAAAGATGAATCTTATCTAGTAGCAAATCCTTATGCATCTGCTATAAGTGTAAAAGAATTTATTGAAGATAATAATAACTCTATTAGTGGTACTATTTATTTTTGGGAGCACGCAGGTGAACAATCAAGTTCACAAGGAAGTGAAGGACATAATTTTGCTGGGTATATTGGTGGTTATGCATCAAGAACTATTGCAATGGGTGTTACAGCTAAAAATGCTGCTGGTGGTGCAGTAGATACTAATTTACAAGCAGAAACATCAACTATAGTTGGAGGAGTAATTGAGTCAGTTTTAGAAGAACAATCTAATATTGATGTTGTTAAGCTTGATAGTATAGGTAAGTCTATAACTTTTAATAATATAGCTTCTGGGGTTGATACTTTAAGAATTAAGTATAAATCCAGTGCTACTAAAGTAATTAGACTTAAAGTAAATTCAGGAGTAAGAGGAGAATTTGATTTCGAAGCTACAGGAGATGAATTTGTAATTGGTGAAATTATCTTATGTGTAGAGCCACGTGATAACATCACTTTTGAATCTATTGATGATACTGAGATACAAATAGACTACTTAAACTTAAAAGATGATGGAGAAATTAGTTGTGCTCCTAACCTTGGAGGAGAAGGTATTACTTATACAGAACCAAAACCATACATCGCTATTGGTCAAGGATTCTTTGTACAAGGAGATGGTATAAATGGTGGTGTTGTAGAATTTAATAATAGTCAAAGAGAGTATATATTAGAAGGAACAGATGCTGTGTTTTTTAAATCTTCAGGGAAATCAAATCCTAATAGTATAAAAAACTTACCTGTGATTAAATTAGGAATGAACTTTAATAATACCGAAAATGATAACAATTTATTTCATAGACAAATAGGGATTTCTTTTAGCCAGTATACCTCATTTTCTTATGACAAAGGGTATGATGCAGAAATCTATGATATTGGCAGTACAGATTTCTATTGGAAATTTCCAGAAGATGATAAAAATTATGTAATTTCTGGAGTACAAGCCATTTCTAATGACTTAGAAGTACCCTTAGAAATTACAATGGGGTATTCAGGAAACATTACGATAAAAGTAGATGAAATGAAAAACGTTAACAATAATGTTTATATCACTGATAAGGTAACAGGGGTTTCTTATGAAATTGTAAATGGCAATGCAAACCTATCTTTAGATCAAGGAGTTTATTCAGATCGATTTGTATTGGCATTTAAACCTAGTACCGCTTTATCTTTAGATGACAATGATAGTCTTGCAAATAGATACACAAATATATATGCAGATAACACAGATAAAACTTTAGTAATTTCTAAAAATGAAGAGGTAATTATCAATGATGTTGAATTGTATTCTATACTTGGTAAAAAAGTAGGACTTTGGAAAACTAAAGAACAAAAACAATCTTATAAATTAAAAATTAAAAAACAATTACCTACAGGTGTTTATATTGTAAAAATAAATACAGATAAAGGTGAAATTAATAAGAAAATTATTGTTGAATAATTTTAAGATGTAAGATTGTGTTTTTAAGAATTTATTAAAGAATAATCGTTATTCTTGATGCTATTAGAAGTTCTTAACAGAATAATACAAAACGAAAAGAAAAGGTTTTTAAAAAAGGTTTTTGAACATTATCCTTTTTTAAAAAGTAATTTTAATTGTATCCTCAATGCAAATTAATTCCATTTCTTTTTAATGAATTAAGTTTCATTAAAACTCTAGCTAGGAATAGCTAGAGTTTTTTTTATGCTTTTATTTCCTTTGAATTGAGTATTTTCGTTATTTATATCTTTTTAAATTGAATTTACAATACCCGATAACATATATTAAAGGAATTAGTGTACAAAGAGCAACGCTTTTGTATACAGAATTGGGTATAAAAACGTGCAATGATTTATTGAATTTTTTTCCTTTTAGATATATTGATAAAACTCAATTTTATCAAATTAAAGAGTTACAGCCTAATTCATCTGAAGTACAAATTGTTGGTAAAATAACTAGTGTAAAATCTGTTGCTCAAAAAAGAGGAAGTAGATTAGTAGCAACATTTCAAGATGTTACAGGGACAATGGAATTGGTTTGGTTTAAAGGTCAAAAATGGATTAAAGACTCACTTAAAATTAACGAACCTTATGTGGTTTATGGTAAGTTAAATCATTATAATGGTTCTTTTAGCATTCCACATCCAGAAATGGAATTGGTTACAGAATACAAGAAAAAGGTGCAAACTAAAATGCAACCAGTTTATCCATCTACAGAAAAGTTGACAAATTCTGGCGTTTCTAATAAGTTGATGAGAACTTATATTCAGAAATTGTTACAACAAGTTTATGATGGTATTCAAGAAAGTTTATCTCAAGAAATTATTGATGATTTTAAGTTGATGAAAAAACGAGATGCTTTATTAAATGTTCATTTTCCTAAAAATCAAGAAAATTTAGCCAAAGCACAATATCGATTAAAATTTGAAGAATTATTTTTTATTCAGTTACAATTAGTTAGAAAAAAAATCATCAACAAAACAAAAATAAAAGGTTTTATATTCGAGAATGTTGGTGCAGTTTTTAATGAATTTTATAATGATAAATTACCTTTCAATTTAACAAATGCCCAAAAAAGAGTGCTAAAAGAAATCAGAAAGGATGTTTCTACAGGAGCACATATGAATCGTCTTTTGCAAGGTGATGTTGGTTCAGGTAAAACTATTGTTGCATTACTAACGATGCTTTTAGCGATAGATAATGGTTATCAAGCCACAATTATGGCGCCCACAGAAATTTTGGCAAATCAACATTACATCGCAGTTTCAGAACTTTTAGAAGGAATGGATATTAAAGTAGATATTCTTACAGGTTCTGTAAAAACAAAAAAGAGAAGAGAAATTCACGCTAATTTAGAAGATGGAACTTTGCACATTTTAATTGGAACACACGCTTTGTTAGAAGATAAAGTGAAATTTAAAAATTTAGGAATTGCCATTATCGATGAACAACATAGGTTTGGTGTAAAACAAAGAGCAAAATTGTGGACAAAAAATACTCTTCCTCCCCATATTTTAGTAATGACAGCCACCCCAATTCCTAGAACTCTAGCAATGTCTGTTTATGGTGATTTAGATATTTCTGTAATTGATGAATTACCTCCAGGAAGAAAAGAAGTGAAAACAGTACATCGTTTTGACAGCAACAGATTATCTGTCTTTAAATTTATGAAAGATGAAATTTCCAAGGGAAGACAAGTATATATTGTGTATCCATTAATTCAGGAATCTGAAGCTATGGATTATAAAGATTTAATGGATGGTTATGAAAGTATTTCTAGAGAATTTCCAAGTCCTGACTATCAAATAAGTATTGTGCATGGGCAAATGAAACCTGCAGATAAAGAGTATGAAATGCAACGTTTTGTAAAAGGTGAAACTCAAATTATGGTGGCTACAACAGTGATTGAAGTTGGAGTAAATGTACCTAATGCAAGTGTTATGATTATTGAAAGTTCAGAACGTTTTGGACTTTCTCAATTACATCAATTAAGAGGAAGAGTAGGTAGAGGTGCAGACCAAAGTTATTGTATTTTATTATCAAGTTTTAAATTATCTGCAGAAGCAAAAACACGTTTAAAAACAATGGTCGAAACTTCTGATGGATTTAAAATAGCAGAAGTAGATTTAAAATTACGTGGCCCAGGAAATATTATGGGAACACAGCAAAGTGGTGTTTTAAACTTAAAAATTGCAGATGTTGTAAAAGACACCAATATTTTAGTATCAGCAAGAAATACGTCTATTGAACTTTTGCAAGAAGACCCAAATTTATCTAAAAAAGAAAATTTACCAATTAAAAATACTTTTACAGAAATTAGTAAGTCTTCTAAGATTTGGAGTAAGATTAGTTAGGTTTTGAAGATTGGCTAACGGTTTTGTAAATAGTTTGTTAAGTGTTTTAAGCACTTAATTTAGTAAATTAGCTAAACCCAATTAATTACACAAGGTGTTGTGCCTAGTTTTTTATTTTCGTGTTCCAAAACCCATCTGAAGCATTTAAGTATTTTGATTTTTCTATTTCTTCTATCCATCTTTGTGTTACATATTTACTAACTTGAATTCGGGAATCTACCTTATTAAAGGTAGAATTTGTAACCCACATAGGCTGAGAAGTCCAATCAGAATTTATATAACTAAAGGCTTTAATCACATCAGAATTTTCATTTATTATTTTGAAAAAAGGCACAAACCATTCTTTCCATATTTTTTTTTCTAGTTTCACTTTTTTTAAATCAGAATCAAAGTATAAATTGTCTATTTGTCTTACAGGAGTTGCTTCTGAAATAAATACCGGCTTTTTATGTTTCCTTGCAAAAACAATCATTTCTTTATCAGGTTGACCAAAGTATGAATAAGCACACCAATCAACCAAATCATTTCCAGGATACCATTCTTCTAAAACCTTTTGATTAGAACCTGTTCCTTTAGATTGCCATACAAAAGCAACATTATTTGCTTGTTTAGCTTTAAAAATGGAATGTATTTTTCTCCAAGCATTGAGATAATGTTTCTTCTTATAATGGTTCCAATCCCAACCATCAAATTCATAGCCTACTCTTAAGAAAACACTACGTTTAGTAGATTTAACCCAATCTGCTAAATCATTAATTAAATAGTCAAGTTTTCCTTTTGCAATACTTTTTTCATTATTTACAAAAGATAAACCGATTGCTAAAGCAGTATTTTGATATGTAGAATCTTGAAGATAAAGATTAGCCCAAGAATCTCCAGCTCCCCAATTTGCTTTTGTTTTTATTCCATCCAACCCTTTATTATAGTAACCATAAGATTCGTTATTTGGAGATAGGTTTGTGTATATTGTAACACCAGCAGGTATGTCAAAATAATTTGTGTAACCATTATTATAATCATCTAAACCTCCTGTAGCCTCTAAATCTTGTCCAACAAAAACTAAACATTTACCATCTTCTGGTTCGAATTTTTGTGCAAATATTATACAGATAGAACAAAAAAATAGTAATGTAAAAATTAAATTATTTGGTTTCATACATTTTTTAAATTTGGCATCACTTTAACCAGAATAAGCAATGTTTCAGTGTTTTATATTCGAAGTTAACGAAGTTATAAGGTTTTAGGTTTAGAAACAAATTAAATTATAGTGTTAATAACCTTTTGGCTGCATTAAAAGGAGTCGTTTTTCCACTTTCTAAATTTTCTATTTCTTTAGATAATTGCTTTTTTATCAACGGATTTTGATAAAAATTATCCTTTAATTGTTGGTTAATTGTAGCTAATAACCAATACTTATTTTGAGCATTTCTTTTAGTATTGAAGTAATTATTCTCTTTAGTTAAAGAAATATAATCAATAATCATTTTGTCTACTTTTTCAATACCAATATTTTGCAAAGCACTTGCTGTTAAAACTTTTGGTTGCCATTTGCTTTCTTTTAAAGGATATAAATGTAAAGCTCTATTAAATTCAACTTTGGCAATTTTTGCGTTTTTCTCATTATCACCATCTGCTTTGTTGATGACAATTGCATCTGCCATTTCTATAATTCCGCGTTTAATTCCTTGTAATTCATCTCCAGCTCCAGCTAATTTTAGAAGTAAAAAGAAATCGACCATAGAATGTACCACAGTTTCTGATTGCCCAACACCAACAGTTTCTATAATAATGGTATCAAAACCAGCAGCTTCACATAAAATAATAGATTCACGAGTTTTTTGCGCAACTCCACCTAAAGAAGTCCCAGAAGGAGAAGGTCTAATAAATGCATTTTTATCGGTTACTAATTGTTCCATTCTAGTTTTATCACCTAAAATAGAACCTTTATTTACAGAGCTACTTGGGTCTACAGCCAAAACTGCTACTTTTTTGTTTTGAGCAGTTAAATGTTTTCCAAAAGTTTCAATAAAAGTACTTTTTCCAACTCCAGGAACTCCAGTAATTCCTATTCTAACAGATTTATTTGCGAATGGTAAACATCGTTCCAAAATCTCGTTTGCTTTTTGTTGATGTTTTATATTGGTACTTTCTACCAAAGTAATTGCTCTGCTTAAAAAAGTAATATTACCTTCTAAAATTTCGGACACAAATTCACTTACAGAATTACGTTTTGCTCTATTTTTTTTTATTTTTTCTGCACTCATTTTACTGGTTGTTTCTGGTTTAGAAACACCATCTTTTTCTTTTAATGCAGAGATTTTTTTATTCATTGTAAAAGTTAATATGTAAATTTAAAGATAATTAATTTATAATTTTTGCAACAGAGCTAAAAATGTGTCGTCTTTAGAGTAAGAAAGTTTTAATGAAGCCAACCAAGCAAATTCATCAACCAATTATAGATTTATGCAAAGAAAATTGCAGAAAATCGCAAATGCAGCTATATAATTTATATTGCCAAGCTATGATTAACGTTGCTTTTAGATATGTTAAAGACAGGTTTGTGGCAGAAGATGTAATGCAAGATTCGTTTATAAAAGCGTTTAAAAACATTAAAAATTATAAAAATGAAGTTGCTTTTGGTGCTTGGTTAAAGAGAATTGTCATCAACCAAAGTATAGATCAATTAAAAAAGAAAAAGTTAGAGTTGGTTACTATTAATGAGGTCGTTTATCAAGTAAAAGATGAGCAAGATTGGGATGTAGATGCTACTATTACTGTTGATAAGATTGTGGAAGTTATCAACAATTTAAAAGAAAAATATAGATTGGTTTTATCACTTTATTTATTAGAAGGTTATGATCATTCTGAGATTTCTACAGTATTAAATATAACTGAAAATACTTCTAGAACTCATTTGTTAAGAGGTAAAAAATTATTAAAAGAACAATTAAAAAACACGAGTTATGCAGCAAGATGTTAGAGATGTATTAAAGAATTTTAAAGAAGATAAAGTAGCGTTATCTGCAAATCATACCTCAAAATTTGAAGACTTGTTACAGCAAGAAATACAACCACAAAAACCAAAAAAGAAAAGTTTTAAGTGGTTGTCTATTGCAGCATCAATTGTATTGTTAATTAGTTTAGGAATCAAGTTTTATCCAGTAAAAAATATAGAAAAAGATACTGAAACAAGTCCAGTACAAGAAA
Source organism: Polaribacter sp. (assembly GCA_045110395.1). Taxonomy (GTDB): domain Bacteria; phylum Bacteroidota; class Bacteroidia; order Flavobacteriales; family Flavobacteriaceae; genus Polaribacter. Next base: position 8,915 of record JBGCFX010000247.1, on the reverse strand, counting down.
AAATTAGTTTAGGAAGTATTTCACCAGAATTTAAAACCATAGAAAACTATTATAAAAACAGTATCAATTTAGAAATCAGTGATTTAGAAATGACTGATAATAATAAAGAAATTGTAGATGGCTATTTATTAAAAATAGGATCACTCACAAAAGAATACAAATTATTAACCCAAGAACTCAATACAAATGGGGTTAATGATTCTACTATAGATGCATTAATTAGTAATTTACAAGTACGCTTACAGTTATTAAAACGCTTGAGAAAGCAATTACAAGAACTTAAAAATTTAAATAATATACAAAATGAAATTATATAAAAACACTATAACCATTTTTGCACTTTGTTTCTTAGGAACCATTTATGCGCAAAAATTTGATAAAAAATTCACTGAAAATTTTAAAGTAAATAAAGACGTAGAAGTATCTATAAATGCTTCTAATACAGACATAAATGTAACTACTTGGAACAAGGATGAAGTACAAGTACAAGCTTTTCTAGAAATTGAAGGATTGTCTAAAGAAGAAGCAGAAAAGTATTTTAAAAACTGGGATTTTGAAGCTTTAGGAAATAAAAGAAAAGTAGAAATTACTTCTAAAGGAGATTATAGTTTTGGTGCTAATAAAGATTTTTTAATTTTTAATGATATGAATTTTTCTTTCCCAGAAATAGAAATGCCAAATTTTGATATGATTGTGATTCCTGATATGGATTTTGACTTTGATACAGATTTTGACTTTGATTTTGACTTTGAGGATTTAGATGATTTGGATAAGAATATGGGTAAAAACGGCAAATATGAATTTAATTGGAATGATGGCTCAGACAAAGTTGTCATTAAAACAGAAAAACAATGGAAAGCTTTTAAAAAGACAAAAAAGTATAAAGAGTTAAAAAAGAAAATGGCAGAGACAAAAGAAAAAATGAAGAAAAAGTTTGCCAAATCTAAAATTGAAATGAAAAAAGAATTGGCTAATATTAAATTAGAATTTAAGAAAATAGACAGAGAAAAAATTAGAAAAGAGTTAGTAAAAGCCAAAGAGCATATTATGAAAATGAAACTAAATTTTAGATCTAGTTCTAATTCAGATGATATGACTATTAATGGCAAGAAAATTAAAATTAAAAAAAGACTAGAAATAAAAGTTCCTAAAAAGGCAACTTTCGATTTGAATACACGTCATTGTAAATTAAAATTGCCAAATACAGTAGCTTCTGGCAATGTAAAATATGGCACTTTCGATGCAAATAATTTAATAGGAGGCAAGTTAACTATAGATTATTCTCCTGTAAAAATTAAAGATTTAAATGCTTGTACCTTATTTTTAAACAATGTAACTGATGCTAAAATTGCATCAGTTACAAACAGTACAATGTCTAACAATTCGTCAGGTGTACAAATTTTTAAAATTAATGAAAATGTAAATCTTACTGATAAATTTGGTGAGTTAACGATTAATAGTTTTAATACAGATTTTGGTACTTTTGTTTTAAATTTAAGTCACTCAGATGCTACAGTTATTTTAGGTGATGTAGGTTGTAAATTCAAATATAATGTGAATAAAGTAAAGTTAGAAAATAAGCAAGTTTCTAACAAAAATAAAAGTGCATCAAAAAATAATTTGATAAAACTTAATGGCGATTATAGCCAGATTACAATAAAGTAATACTTCTCTTCTTTTTACAAAACTTCTAACAGTTTCCATTTCGTTATTCTTTTTAAAGTACCTATATTTATCGCCTGTAAATAGTCACTTTTTTAATGGAACTCTACAAAGAAAATCAACTTAAAGTATACAACTCTCTTAGCAAAACTAAAGAGGATTTTAAACCCATAACAGACGGATATGTAGGTATGTACGTTTGTGGACCAACAGTCTATAGCAATGCACATTTAGGAAACGTAAGAACATTTATGTTTTTTGATGTGGTATATAGATATTTACTTCATTTAGGCTATAAAGTGCGTTATGTACGTAATATTACAGATGCTGGTCATTTAGAAAATGATGCTGAAGAAGGAGAAGACAAAATAGCCAAAAAAGCACGTCTAGAACAAATAGAACCAATGGAAGTTGTACAAATGTATACTGTAGATTTTCATAATGTATTAAAAAATTACAACTTTTTACCACCAAGTATAGAGCCAACTGCAACAGGCCATATTGTAGAGCAGATAGAAATGATTAAAGAAATCATAGAAAAAGGTTTTGCATATGAAGTAAATGGCTCTGTTTATTTTGATGTACATGAATACAATAAAAAAGAAAATTACGGAATTTTATCTGGTAGAAAAGTAGAAGATTTAATACATAATACAAGAACTTTAGATGGGCAAAGTGATAAAAAAAATCCTCAAGATTTTGCACTTTGGAAAAAAGCAGATGAAAGACATATCATGAGATGGCCTTCACCTTGGTCTGATGGTTTTCCTGGTTGGCATTTAGAGTGTTCTGTAATGAGTACAAAATATTTAGGAGAAAGTTTTGATATTCATGGAGGTGGAATGGATTTAAAATTCCCACATCATGAATGCGAAATTGCGCAATCTAAAACGTGTTCTGGTGTAACACCTGTAAATTATTGGATGCATACAAATATGCTTTCTCTAAATGGGCAAAGAATGGCAAAATCTACTGGTAATTTTATTTTACCAAATGAAATATTATCAGGAAAAAATAATATTCTACCAAAACCATTTTCAGCATCTGTGGTTCGTTTTTTTAACATGCAAGCCAATTATAGAAGCATTTTAGATTTTTCTGGTGATGCTTTAGAAGCCTCTGAAAAAGGACATACTAAATTAATGGAAGCTGTAAATTTTTTAAATAAAATTGAAGCAGGAAAAACATCAACATTTGATGTAAGAAACTGGAAAAAAGAGTGTTATTCTGCAATGAATGACGATTTTAATACACCAATTTTAATTTCTCATTTATTTGAAGCTGTAAAAGTCATCAATCAAATAAAAGAAAAAAATGCGAGTTTAAGTGCAAGTGATTTATCAGAATTTAAGACAACGTTAAACGCTTTTGTTTTTGATGTTTTAGGGTTGATGAACGAAAACTCTCAAGACAATTCAGAAAAAATAAATGGAGTAGTAGAATTGTTAATCAAATTAAGAAAAGAAGCAAGAGAAAACAAAGATTGGGCATTGTCAGATCAAATTAGAGACGAATTAATTGAACTTGGTATTCAATTAAAAGATGGTAAAGAAGGTACAACTTTTTCAGTAAATTAATTTTGAAAAAAATCCTTTCATATCCATTCATTTTAATTGTTCGTTTTTATCAAACAGCAATATCGCCATTTACACCAGCAACTTGTAGATACAGTCCAACTTGCTCACACTACACAATAGAAGCCTTGCAAAAACATGGTTTATTTTTTGGAGGTAGGTTAGCTTTGAAAAGAATATTTAGTTGTCATCCTTGGGGAGGAAGTGGTTTTGATCCTGTGCCAGAGAAGTTGAATAAGAGAAAATAGAGAAAAGAAAATAGAAGTTAGAGATAACGTTTTAACTTTGAATTATAAATTATAAACCTTGAATACTAGATTATGAGTTTTTTAGCAATAGAATGGAGTCCTTCCATAGGTATAGATTTAGGTTTTTTTACCATTCGTTGGTACAGTTTAATGTTTGTAGCCGCTTTTTTATTGGGCATTAAGCTTATGAAAAAAATCTATGTGGCAGATAAAATTTCTCCAGATAAAGTAGATCCACTTTTTATGTACACCTTTATTTCTATGCTTATTGGTATGCGTTTAGGAGATGTATTTTTTTATAGTTGGGATTATTATCAAGATCATTTATTAGAAATCATTTTACCAATGAAACAAATAAATGGTACTTGGGAGTTTACAGGTTATACAGGTTTTGCAAGTCATGGAGCAGCTATTGGTATCCCAATTGCTTTGTATTTTTATGCAAAAAAACATCTAAAAAAAACTTGGCTATTCATATTAGACAGACTAGCAATTATGGTTGCTTTAGCTGGTTTTTTTATTAGAACTGGTAATTTTATGAATTCTGAAATTGTAGGAAAAGCAACAGGTTCTGATTTTGGAGTTATTTTCATCAATAATAAAGAAAATTTTGCAAGACATCCAACTCAATTATATGAAGCATTTAGTTATTTAGTTTTGTTTTTTATTATGTGGTTTATCTATTGGAAAACTGACAAGAAACAGAAAGTTGGTTTTTTATTCGGTTTATTTACAGCAGTTTTATGGTCTTTACGTTTTGTAATCGAATTTTTAAAAGAGCCACAAGTAGAAATAAGAGGAGAAGAATGGTTGTTTAGCCCTTTAAATACTGGGCAAGTATTAAGTATACCTCTAGTATTACTAGGTGTTTGGTTAATGGTTAGAAAATCTAAAAAAGAAGCATAGAGGTTTTATGGAAAAATTAAAAAAACGCTGGGGTATAGAAAGTAATTGGGCAGTTTTAGCAATTTTTGTTGTATTTGCCATTAATGGCTCTTTTGCAGCTTGGGTTGCAAAACCTGTGACTAATTTTTTAGGATTGAATCCTGAAACAATTTCTAGTTTTATCTACTGGCCATTAAGAATTCTTTTAATTTTCCCTATTTACCAACTAACATTGCCAATTGTAGGCTGGTTATTTGGTCAATTCAAATTCTTTTGGGCTTTCGAAAAAAAGTTTTTAAGCAGAATGGGTTTAGGTTTCTTATTTAAAGAAGAACATTAAACTTCAATCGTTTTATTTTCTTGATCCACTTCTCCCTTTTTAAAAATATATGTGTAAAACCACATAATGGTAAAAGTGGGAATAAAGTCAGAAAAAGGAATAATTTCTTCTAAAAAACTTACAATACCAGCAATTTTTCCTTCTTTACCTTTATACATTTTTGTAATAATATAACCTGAAGTTGGTGCCCAAATAAGATCAAAAAACGGAATAGGAATCATACCAATTGCGTCTAAGACAATACTAAAAGCTAATTTTTTATATTTTGTACTCATAATTAATGTAAATCAAAATTCTTGCCAAATTTTGTTTTTATAATATCGATTTAATAAGTTTGTTAAAAGTAAATATTTATTGTGAATTTTAATCATTTTAAAACAAAAGTAGCACATTTAAAAACCATCGATTTAGGAGGCTTAGATGCGCAGTTTAAATTAGCACCTAAATTACGGTTAAAATATGATGCAGATAAAATAAAGGCAAATAACCCTAAAAAAGCAGCTGTTTTGGCGTTGTTTTATCCAAATAAAAAACAAGAAACCATATTTTTATTAACACAAAGAGCAACTTATAAAGGCACACATTCTGCACAAATAAGTTTTCCTGGGGGTAAAATAGATAAAGTTGATGCTAATTTAAAAGAAACAGCTTTAAGAGAAGCAAATGAAGAGGTTGGTTTAATCTCTTCTTCAGTAAAAGTTATTAGAGAATTAACAGATGTATATATACCACCAAGTAATTTTTTAGCAACTCCCTTTTTAGGTTTTGTAAACAAAAAACCTGAACTAAAATTAAATTACGAAGTAGACAAAACAATAGAAGTTTTATTAGATGATTTGTTAGATGATGCAAGTTTATCAACCATAAATATGAATACTTCTTATATGAATAATATAGAAGTACCTTGCTTTAAATTAAATGGTTATGTAGTTTGGGGAGCAACTGCAATGATGCTCTCAGAAATTAAAGAACTTTTTAAATCTTAAACTTTGTAATTTGTTTCGTAAGTTTGTATTTAACCAAGTATAAAAAAAATAAAAATGCCTTTATTTAAAAGGAATATTTTCGGACACTATTTATTTGTCAAAAAAAACATCGTTCGTTTTTTTGGATTCATATCTCATGGAAGATATCGTAAGTTTAACAATTTACATATAGAAGGCTCACAAATATTAAGAGATTTACCTGAAAGAAATGTCTTATTTATTTCTAATCATCAGACTTATTTTGCAGATGTAACTGCAATGCTGCATGTTTTTAATGCTTCTTTAAAAGGTAGAGATGATAGCCTTAAGAATATTGGTTATATGTGGAATCCTAAATTAAATGTTTATTTTGTAGCTGCAGGAGAAACAATGAGATCTGGTATTTTACCAAAAATATTAGCTCTTGGTGGTTCTGTTTCTATTGAAAGAACATGGAGAAGTGCTGGTAAAAATGTAAACAGACAAGTAAAAAATTCTGATATTTCTAACATTGGTAAAGCCATAAAAGATGGTTGGGTAATTACGTTTCCACAAGGTACAACAACACCTTTTAAACCTATTAGAAGAGGTACAGCTCATATTATAAAAACATATAAGCCAATTGTAGTGCCAATTGTAATTGACGGTTTTAGACGTTCTTTTGATAAAAAAGGACTGTTAATTAAAAAACGAAATGTTTTACAATCTATGGTGATAAAAGAACCACTAGAAATAGATTATGACAATGAAGAAATAGCAGATATTGTTACAAAAATAGAATTTGCTATAGAGCAACATAAATCTTTTTTAAAAGTACTTTCTCCAAAACAAGCAGAAGAGTATATGAAAGAAGAAGAAGAACTGAATAAGAAACGTGAATTCTGGAGTTCTTAAAATCTTTTTTTTAACATACATAATAAATGAATCAGCTTAAGATTATTGTAATTAAGCTGATTTTTTATTTGATACAAATTGCAATTTTTTTAGAAAGGAAAAACTATATTTGCACTCGCAAAATTAATACAAATGAAAGCTGGAATTGTAGGATTACCAAACGTAGGAAAATCAACTTTATTTAACTGTTTATCTAACGCAAAAGCGCAAAGTGCCAACTTTCCTTTTTGCACCATAGAACCAAATTTGGGTGTCGTGAATGTACCTGATTCAAGATTACAAAAATTAGAAGAATTGGTGAATCCAGAAAGAGTTTTACCAGCTACTGTAGAAATTGTAGATATTGCAGGTTTGGTAAAAGGAGCCAGTAAAGGAGAAGGTTTAGGAAACCAGTTTTTAGCAAATATTAGAGAAACTGATGCAATTTTACACGTTGTTCGTTGTTTTGATAATGATAATATTATTCACGTAGACAATTCTATAGATCCTGTTAGAGATAAAGAAACCATTGATATTGAGCTACAATTAAAAGACTTAGAAACGGTTCAAAAAAGGCTTGAAAGAGTTAAAAGAACTGCAAAAACAGGTAATAAAGAAGCGCAAGCAGAATTGGTTGTTTTGTTAAAAGTAGAAGAAACTTTGTTACAAGGTGTTTCTGTAAGAGCGTTAAGTTTTTCTGAAAAGGAAATAGAATTTGTACAATCTTTACAATTTATCACTGCAAAACCAGTTTTATATGTTTGTAATGTTGATGAAAACTCAGCAGTTTTTGGCAATGATTATGTAGAAAAAGTAAAAGAAGCTGTAAAAGATGAAAATGCAGAGGTTATTGTTTTAGCAGTAGGTACAGAAGCAGATATTACAGAATTAGATGATTATGAAGAACGCCAAATGTTTTTAGCAGATATTGGCTTAGAAGAAGCTGGTGTTTCTAGATTGGTTCGTTCTGCATACAAATTATTAAACTTGCAAACCTATTTTACAGCAGGTGTAAAAGAAGTGAGAGCTTGGACTATTCCTATTGGAGCAACTGCACCACAATCTGCAGGAGTAATTCATACCGATTTTGAAAAAGGGTTTATTAGAGCAGAAACCATTTCTTATGAAGATTATGTTACCTTTGGCTCAGAAGCAAAAGTAAAAGAAGCTGGTAAAATGAGAGTAGAAGGCAAGGACTATATTGTAAAAGATGGTGATGTAATGCATTTTAGATTTAATGTGTAAATTTTACTAAAAAAATAGTATAAGAAATCCCAATGAATTTTCATTGGGATTTTTTTTGTTTTGAAAAATTAATGATTTTTAGCTAATGGTTTTGAATAAGATTAGTAGCGAGTTTTGAAGCACTAATTTTTCGGTTAAAAATAGAACTTTTTTGTATTTACTTACTTTTGTTATAGCGACTAAACCGCTATTATTTTTATACATTGTTGTACGCTGGCTTTTTCTTTCCGAAAACTTGCTAGCGTAGGCAATACTTTTTTGCAATTTTTGGCTTGTGTGTCGGCTGTTGCGAATTGCAAATGTGTATGGCTTTATGCCTTGGGAAATATCCCAATATCGTCATATATAATTTCAATATTTTTTTTTTTTTTCGTACTTATTAAAAAATCAATTTTATCTAAGTTTAGTTTACATTTTTCAATTTCTTCTGTAATATCTGAAATACCTATTCCATAAAAAATAGAAGTTATATTGTGGTCGGATAATAACGAATCTAGCGAATCTGTATAATTTAACTCAGTTTTTATTTCAAATAGTTTGTCAAAATCGGGTTGATAAAATCTATCTTTATTTTCAAAAAACACTGCAATTCCATTTTTAACGGCTATAATATCTGGTATTATTCCGCCTTTATTCTTTTCAGTTCTATTAGTGCCATTCAAATGAAGTAAAACTCCTGTTCCACTTTGTGGAAAGTCAAAACAGATAATTTCCCAGTTATTCTTTTGGAGCCATTTTAAAATATTTTTAGTTACGTTTTCTTCTCTCATAATTTAAGCATCTCTCCAAAGTGAACCATCAGTAAATAGAATTGCATCTGCAAAATAAGAGAATATCCTTATAGGTTTTGGTTTACTGTAAGTAGAACCATATCTAGCGTGCATATAATATCTAGGGATTTCTTCATTGGATATATTGTGATAGCCTTTTAATAATAAGCTTCTTTTTTCTCCTGTTTCTGCTTGTTTTGCAAAATCATCTACTGAACAATTAGTACTGTCAACAGTAAATGTTTGATTTTGATGGTCTATATTCATAGAACCCCAAACCATTACTAAATTAACATCTCTGTCCTCAAATGTTTGACCAATTCTACATTTTATATAATCAATAGCTGCTAAAC
>JBGCFX010000246.1:0-5612 GCA_045110395.1 Polaribacter sp. | reverse complement strand
GATGCAAATCATTGGCGCTGTTTAAACGATTCTATGTGGAGTGAGTTTAGAGCTGTAAAAGTGGTGGCTTGGAGAATGTTGTCGCGTTTAAGAAACGAAGGTTGGCCTAAAGATTTGCTAGACATAATGTATTTAGAAGTTGATAATTTGCGTTTTGCAAAAGAATCTGGAGATCATTTAGACGAAAGCGAAAAAATAATTCATAGAGATGCAAATGGCGCTATTTTACAAGCTGGAGATTCTGTAGTTTTAATAAAAGACTTGAAAGTAAAAGGTTCTAGTATGGTTGCCAAGCAAGGAACTGCAGTTCGTAGAATTTCTTTAGATCACGAAAATGCTAAATATATAGAAGGTAAAGTTGGACCCACACAAATTGTAATTATTACAGATTACGTTAAGAAAATGGCGGAAAAGGAATAGTCTATGGAAGAAATTGAACAAAAAACATATATTCATAAAGTTCTTGATATTGTAATAAACCAATTTAAGGACTTAAAAGAAGATCAAAAACAATTAAATGAATCTGTTGATAAAATTGTTACTTGGCTAATTGGTTTTATATTTATTTTTATAGGAATAATTTTTAGTAACAGTGATAAAATACCATTAGTTGAATCTAAACTATTGATTATTTTTCTAGTAGTTACTATAATTATAGGTTTAATATCAAGAATATTTAGTTATTTGTTTAATCTTTCATATGCTTCTAATTTATCAGCTTTAGAAATGATAAAGCATTTTTCGAAAAAGAATTAGATATGAAATTGTTAGTTGATGATGTAAACCTCAAACAAAAATGGAAACTTATTGCCGATAAAAATAAACTACTACAAATGAATAGTAAATCTTGGGTAAGAAATGGTTTAAAATTATTTAAAAATATATTTACATATTCTTCAATATTAACTGTTGTTTTATTTATAATATCATTAGTGATTTTATTAGAAACTTTTTTTAATTAGTAATTTCTACAACATTTTTTGTTGTTTTTTATAAAAAGAATCGGCTTGCAATTTCATTAAATCGCGAGCCATTTTTTGTTTATAAGTATACAATTCTTCCTCTTCAGTAATATCTTGATATACTTTTTTGTTGATACTAATATCTGCTTGTAACAATTGGTTTCTTTGATCTACTTGTTGTTGTACCCAAGTTTTTACAGCAGATTCATTATCTTCTAATTTAAAATCATATTCACCTCTTGGTGAAATTAATTTCGCAAATATTGGTGATGTTTCTATGGCTAAAAACAATAAGAAAATAAAGAATGATGGCAACCAAGGTAATTTACCAAGTGCATTTATTCTTGCCATTAAACCATCAAAATTTGCAATTATAGGCTGTGTTTTAGTTTCTGATAATTTTTGATTGTTTTGCAAATTAGCAATTGCTAATTCTTTTGCATTTATTTTATCAGCATTGTCTTTTTTTAGTTGATTCAACTCTGCTAAAGCTGCATCATGTTTTTCTCTTTTTTCTTTATAAACAGGGCCTTTTCCTAATAGTTTTGTTCCTTTTCTACCTTCTGCTTCTGCAATATAAGTTTCATATAAAGCATTGGTTTTAGCTTCTTGAGAATTGATTTCTTGTTTTAAAACTTCAATATCTGAATTGATATTCGCAATTTCTGGCGTAAATTGTTCAGCAATTTGTGTTTTATTATCCAATGTCATTTGGTTCTTTTCCGTCAATAAAACTTGATTGATTTCTTTTTCAAACAATTTTAATTCTAATGGTTTAGAAATTACAATAGCAATAATTACTGCCAATAAAATTCTTGGTGATGCTTGCCAAAACTCTTTCCAGTTAGAATCTGATTTTTTAATGGTAGAAACTATAAATCTATCCAAATTAAAGATTAATAATCCCCAAATAATTCCGAAGAAAATAGCAGCATACAAATTGTCGAAAACTGTAAATAAGGCATAACTTCCTGCAATGGTTGCCATAACTGCTGTGAAAAAAACGGTGGCTCCAATACCTACATATTTGTTTTGTTCGCCATTAGAACAGTTTTCTATTAAGTTTTTATCGACTCCAGAACAGGTAATAAAGAATTTTTTAAGCACAGTTTCTTGTTTAATTATAAAAGTACAACGTATTTAAAAAGAATTTGTTACATAAAAAAACCTCGAATTTTCGAGGTTTTTTTAAATTAATTTTTAATTGGTGTTTTAGAAATCCAAACTTTATAATTACTGTTGTTTGTACTTTCAGAATGAATGCTTAATTTCTTATTCTTTTTTAATAAGGCTATAGCTTTATCAGAATCTATAGGTTCTTTTTCGTAATAAAATTTTGCACCTTTTTTAGCCATTTCAATAACTTGGTCTAAATGATTTCTTGGAGGTGGTGGAGGTGGAATTATGAAATCATTTCCTGTTCTTTTTTTCCAAGCTTTGTAAGCTTTTTTTGCTTTTAAAATTTCTTCCTTAGTCGCATTTGGGTTTGGTGGAGGTGGAGGAAGTAATAATTTATCTTCATCCGTTAATTCATTAAGCTTTTTGAACCAAATTTTATTTCCTTTACGCAATCTAACATAAGGTTTTATAGGGTTTTTAGGGTGAGAAACTTTATTTTTATCTGCTCTAGACATTCTAAAATACATACCTCCTAAATCAGAAAATTCTCTATCTATTTCTTTTTTATCTGTCTCAGATTTAAAAACATAGTGTTTACCATTTTTCTTAAGGTTTTCTAATGTTGTATGTTTCTTATTGTATTCTTTTACAATATCTAAATTTATGAATACTCCATTTTTGTAGTACCTAGCAATTCTTTCATTTTTATCAAATGTATAATGGTATTTTTGATTGTCTATGGTTATAAACCATCCTTTATTAAACTTTAACGAATCTTTTTTTAAATACTTTAATTTTAAACTATTCAGTTTTTCGATATTAAGTTTTCTTTCACGAATACTTTGTTTAGAGGATTTTTGTTCAATAATTGGTGCTAATTTATTTTCTTTTTTTGTTTTCTTCTTTGTAAGTTTTATAACTTTTTTTCCTTTTATAGTTTGAGTTAAAATCTCAATTGGTCTATTGTTTTTAATTAAATCTAGAGCTTTGTCATATTTTATTGACTTATTATTATAATAATATAAAACATTATTGTCTTTATGTTTTTTTATGTAGTCTATTGTAGAAATACTTTTAAATTCTTTATAACTTTCTATAACATCATCTATTTTTCTATTTGGTTTGTCATCTATAAAATCGCAAAAAACCTTGTTATTAAAAAATGTTTTAGTTACATAATTCCCTGGAATAATAGTACTAGCTTTCGCTTTTTTGTTGGAAATTACTTTACCAAATCTATTTGCTACTTTCCCATCTTTATTATAGTATTTTGTTGTTTTATTAATAGTTACAAAATAGAATTTAGAATTATTAATATCTTTAAAACCAGTATGGATTTCTTCACCTTTTGGGGTATAAATTTTTTCTTTTATTGTTTCTATAGTGGCTTCTTCTTCAATTACAATTATATCGTTTTTGTGTTTTTTTTCCAAATATTCATTAAATTTCTCAATACTCTTTTTCTTTTCATCTTTAAAATATTTATTGGTATACAAACTTGCTTGATATTCTTGAGGAAAACGTTTACTTCTAGCATTCTTATGCACAAAACTTACAAAAAAGTTAGAAAAATCTGAGTTTTTATAGTTATTTAAAAGTTCGTTTTTTACAACTTTTCCGTCAATCCAAACAGCATATTTCTTAGCATCTTTTAAATCATCAATTAGTTTTTTATTTGGAACTTTCTTTTTTGTTTTTAAAGGTGGTGGAGGTAAAACATTCTTCTTTTCCTCTTTAGTTAATTCAGAATATTTTTTGCTGATTTTTCTACCATTTTTATCTTTTGTGGTAATAAATCCATTTCTATAATAATACTCTTTATAAATTTCAGTTTCTAGTCGTGCTTTTTGTACACTTTCAGGCTGCTCATAAATTGTTTCAATTTTCTCTTGTGCTTGAACTCTTTCTGCAAAGAGGAAGATAAATCCTGCTAATAACGGAATTACCGCCAGTTTTTTTAACAAGATTTTGGTGTGTGAACTTTGTGTAGTCATCATTTCTAATCTTTTTTTTGTTAATGAATAATTCAAATTACTGGCCAAGTAATATTCGTTGTTCCAAGCAGCTTTATTTACTAATAAATGCTGATATTGGAAAGTGTTTTTATGTTGATTAATTACGGTTTCATCCGCTAAAAATTCGTGATTTAATTGTATCGCTTTTTTCAAGAAAATAAATAATGGATTTATCCAAAAAACAGCTTGTAGCAATTCTATCAACAAGACATCTAATGTATGTTTTTGAGTTACATGAGTTAATTCATGTGTAAATAATTCTTCTTCTATTTTACCATTTTTATACTCATTTTTATTGATGAAAATATAGTTCCAAAATGTATGGGGCAGAATTTTATCAGCAACTAAAACTAAAGTCGAATTTTTGTAATTCACTTTTTCGCTCAGTTTTATTTTTCTAACTATTTTAAACAAATTCATCCCAAATCTGAATAAAAACACACACGAAATTAAAATATAGATCCCAATAATTAATTGAGAGTAATCAAAAGGAGTTTCTATAATTTCTAAAGGAACAAAACTATTATTATTGGTAATTGGTTCTGTATAAGATTCTGTTACTAGTATTGGTTCAGAAACCGTATCAACTGTAATCGTTGTTAAAGGTGCCAAAAAAGAAAACAAAATACTGCCTAATAAGTAAAAACGATTAAAACTGTGCATTTTCTCTTTCTCTAAAATAAAATGATAGAAAAACAAAAGCAAAGACAAACAACCTGCAGATTTTAGTAGATAAATAATCATTTTTGTTGTTTTTTAATTTGACTGTCTATTACTTTTTTTAATTCCTCTAATTCTTCAGTAGAAAGATCGGTTTCTTTGGTGAAAAACGATGCAAACTGACTTGCAGAATCGTTAAAGAAATTTTTAATCAAGCCATTTACATGCTTAGAAAAATAATCTGTTTTTTTAATTAGCGGGTAATATTCTCTCGATTTTCCAAACAATTCATAACCAATAAAACCTTTGTCAGAAATTCTTTTTAACAAAGTAGCAACAGTTGTTGTTGCCGGTTTTGGCTCAGGAAAATCTTCTAATAGTTCTTTTAAAAATGCTTTTTTACGTTTCCATAAATACTGCATTAATTGTTCTTCAGTTTTAGATAATTGCATCGTATATTCTTTTTTACTCTACAAACATAGAATAAATATTTTAATTCTACAAATGTAGAGTTAAAATATTTTCAAATTTATTTATATTTGATTACAATTAAAAAATTAAAATGAAGCGAATTCTAATTTTACTATGCATATTAATTATGTCTTCTTGTGCCACAAAAAAGTTTAAAGAAAAGTGGTTAAAAAAAGAAGCACCAGCCATTTTTAAAGCAAGATTTGAAACCACAAAAGGCAATTTTGATATTGAAGCAGTAAGAGAATGGTCTCCAAAAGCAGTAGATAGATTGTATCAAATGATTAAAAATAAGTATTATGTAGATATGCCAATCTTTAGAGTTGTGCCAAAATTTGTTGCTCAATTTGGCATTCATAATGATACTTTAATCAACAACGCTTGG
>JBGCFX010000245.1:0-4367 GCA_045110395.1 Polaribacter sp. | reverse complement strand
TTTGGTGGTGGAGTTGGTTTTGGTACTTCTTCTAAAAAAGAACAAGCAGATGCACATGCAAAATCTGTGATTGAAGGTGCTTTAAAGAAATCTTTTGCTCCTGAATTTTTAAACAGAATAGATGATGTAATTGTATTTAACGCTCTAGAAAGAGAAGATATTCATTCTATTATAGATATTGAGTTAGACAAATTACTAAACAGAATCTCAGATTTAGGCTATACTTTAAATTTAAGCGATACTGCAAAAGATTATATAGCAGACAAAGGTTTTGATAAAAAGTATGGAGCAAGACCATTAAAAAGAGCGATACAGAAATACATTGAAGATGCTTTGGCAGAAGAAATTGTAAATTCTAAACTTACAGAAGGCGACACTATTGCAATGGATTTGGATGAGAAAGAAAACAAACTCACCATAAAAATTGAAAAAGGTGAGAAAAAGCCTGAAACAAGAACAGAACCTGAAACTGAATCTTAAATAATTGAAATCCCAAACTGAAAAGTTTGGGATTTTTTGATTTAAAAAACTGGTGTTTTTCCCTATTGTTATATCAAATTTAAACAATATTTTTATAAAATTAAATATTTTCTAATAAAATGAATAGATTTATTGAAGGATCAAGTGAATTAATTAAAGGTCTAAATTCTTTAATTTCATCTTTAACTTTAGGGAAATTTTTGAAATGGATAATAACAGTTTCATTTCTTGTAATAATAATTCTATTTGTTTATGAAAACTTTTTTAATCCCACTTTTTTATACAACAAAATGAATAATAATCTCGATATCATTGAGAGAGTTCAAAAACTCAGTAATAATGATTCTTTGATTAATATTGTAACAAAAGAAAAGTTGATAGAGACTATTGAATCTCTCAATATAGATAAAAGTGAGATTAATAAAAGTGTAAAACAATTAAATATCTTTAATTTAGATAGTAATATTACCTATTTGATATTTAAAATTCTTGCAGTATTAATTTTACCTATATTCATTATAATTATTGGCATAAAAAATTCTAACAATAATAAAAAGGATACAATAATTGGAGGAGTTTTTGTTATAATAATATCATTATTAATTTGTTTTTTCGTTCCTAAAATTGATAATCAAATTTGGTTTAGTATTCTGATTACACCTACAATTCAGATTTTGGTTATGATTGGATATATGATATTTAAAAAAAACAATTAAATGTTATTTTTTTTCTTATCATTTTAATAAAACACATCATCTTTTACCCAAACAACTCCTCAGAATCAATATCTAAAGAAGTAATAAATTCAAAATATTTTACAAGTTGAATTGAGTTATAAAAAAATTACAACTTCATAAATAGTAAAATGTGATTAATAATGAAAACTAAAAAGCAAAAAGTATTTTTATTTTTAAGTATTGGTGTGTTTATAATTTCGTTAACACAAAAAAGTTATTGCTCTTCTTATGGTCTCTGTGATAATTACGGTTTTTTAAGCCTTTTGATTGGTTGGCTAGGTGTATTTATGTTACACATTCCTGCTTTTACATGGCTCGCTAATCCTTTTCTTCTAGGATCTTGGGTTTTCTTTAAAAAAAAATCTAAAACGTCATTCATACTAAGTATTATAGCATTTATTTTAATGCTATCTTTTTTAATAGTTGATGAAATTATATCAAACGAAGCTGGTACAAAATCAAAAGTCGTCTTTTATGGCCTAGGATATTGGTTATGGTTATTTAGTTCATTTATAATTTTAATTGGAAATTTTGTTAATTGGCAAAAGAATAAATCTAAACCACAATCAAATATATAAGATAAAGCAGATAAGCATCAAATATGTAGTTGACACTTATCTGCTATTTTAATTTATAAACTGAAAGTAATAGCATTCTTATTTGCCTACTTTTTATACACAAAACCGTTTGTAAATCTACCCAAACAACTCCTCAGAATCAATAACTAAAGAAGTAATAAATTCTGAGCTTTTTACAAAATAACAATGGAATAAAACTATCTTCTTTTATAATTTGTAGCTCATTGAAATACAAAATATAGCTCAAAACTAATCATTTTTGAGCTAAAAATAGTATATTTATGAGCTTAAAAATAACAGATGATTACTAATAGAGAGCAACAAATAATTGATTTTATAAAGAAAACTCAAAAATGTTCTTCAAAAGAAATTTTTGAAAATGTAGATATATCTATTAGTTATGCTACTTTAAAAAGGATTCTTTTATCATTAAAATCAAGCAATTACCTTGCAACAAGAGGAAAAGGAAAAGGTACTAAATATCTTATATCACCTGCATTTGAACTGATTCAACCCATAGATATTGATAAGTATTACGAAAAAGAAATTGATGAAAGGGAAATTATAGGGTCTTTTAATACAAGCATCATCACAGATGTTTTAAAGAATAATAATGCATTCACAGAAAATGAAATAGAAAAACTTACGTTTCTTCAAAAACAATATACCTTTAATATTGCTGAACTTTCTGTAAATGAATATCAAAATGAATTAGAAAGACTTGCTATTGATTTGAGTTGGAAGTCTTCTCAAATTGAAGGAAATACTTATTCCTTATTGGAAACAGAAAGATTACTAAAAGAAAGAGAAACTGCTTCTGGCAAAACTAGAGAAGAAGCAACAATGCTTTTAAACCACAAAGATGCTATCGATTTTATCATAGAAAACAAAGATTATTTAAACCCTTTAAGTGTTTCTAAAATAGAAGATATTCATAGTATTTTAACAAAAGAATTAGCTGTTGAAAGAAATATAAGAAAAAGACGTGTTGGTATTTCAGGAACAAATTACAACCCTCTAGATAATGAGTTTCAAATATTAGAGGCTCTAAAAAATACTTGTTATGTAATTAACAGTAAAGACAATGTCTTTGAAAAAGCTTTACTAGCATTAGTTTTAATTTCTTACATACAACCATTTATGGACGGAAATAAAAGAACTGCAAGAATTGTTAGTAACGCAATTTTGATGAACTACAACTATTGCCCTTTGTCTTTTAGAACTGTAGACTCAATTGATTACAAGAAGGCAATGTTACTTTTTTACGAGCAAAACAACATCTCAAATTTTAAAGAGATTTTTATAACTCAATTTGAATTTGCAGTAAAAACATATTTTTAACTACCCAAATAACTCATCAGAATCAATATCTAAAGAAGTGATAAATTCAGAACTTTTTACAATATCATAATGTAAAACTCTATCTTCTTTTACCATAGAAACATCTTGTCTAAACAAACTAACGATACTTTCTAAAAAAGGAGAAGTTTTTCCGTTTCCAAAACTTAAGGCTTGTGAGCCTGTGAACAATTCTATCGCTAAAATAGTTTGTAAATTATCTACTACTTTTTTACATTTTGTAGCCGCATTTGCACCCATAGAAACGTGGTCTTCTTGCCCATTACTAGACTCAATAGAATCTACACTTGCAGGTGTTGCATATTGTTTATTCTGACTTACAATACTTGCTGCTGTATATTGTGGAATCATAAAACCAGAATTTAAACCAGGATTTGCGACCAAGAAAGGAGGCAAATGTCTATGACCAGAAACCAATTGATAGGTTCTTCTTTCAGAAATATTACCCAACTCAGAAATGGCAATTGCTAAAAAATCTAATCCTAATGCTAAAGGTTGCCCATGAAAATTTCCTCCAGAAATAATTTCATCTTCTTCTACAAAAATATTAGGATTGTCTGTTACCGAATTTATTTCCGTTAAAAAAGTTTTGGTTACAAAACGGATTGTGTCTTTTGTTGCTCCATGCACTTGTGGCATACATCTAAAAGAATATGGGTCTTGCACATGCTGTTTTTCTTGAGATATTAATTCGCTATCTTCTAATAAATCTTTAATTCTTTTTGCAGTTTTTATTTGACCATTATGAGGTCTTGCATAATGAATTAGCTCATTAAAAGGTTCTATTCGTCCATCAAAACCTTCTAAAGAAATTGTACCAATTACATCTGCTAAATAAGATAATTTATGAGATTTTAACAAACAATAAATTCCGTAAGCAGACATAAATTGTGTTCCATTTAATAAAGCCAAACCTTCTTTAGATTGCAGATTTATTTTATCCCAAGAAAAAAGTTTTAATAATTTTTCTGTGGCTATTTTTTCACCTTTAAAATAGACTTCTCCTAGCCCAATTAAAGGTAAAGACATGTGTGCCAATGGCGATAAATCTCCTGAAGCTCCTAAAGAACCTTGCTCATAAACTACAGGTGTAATATCATTATTGTAAAAATCAATCAATCTATTTACAGTAGCTAATTGCACTCCTGAATGCCCATAACTCAAAGATTTTATTTTGAATAAAATCATCAGTTTTACAATTTCTTTATCAACC
>JBGCFX010000244.1:0-2831 GCA_045110395.1 Polaribacter sp. | reverse complement strand
GTATACGCAATTGCTAAACTTGCACAAAGTGTAATTAGAAAATTGTAATTTCTGGTACGTTGTAAAAAGTCTAATTTTATAATGGTAAAGAATACTTTCATTGTGTTTTTTTTAATTTTTTAAGAGAGATTTGTCATTTCGAACGTAGAGAGAAATCTCATAAAACAACTTTAACTGTTTTCTGCTGTTTGCCTCCTAATGATGTAAAACACCTATTTGAATTTTATCAGCAAAAAATGATGCAATAACAAGTATTGTTAAGATTGAAATTAGTGAAATAAGGATTGCTTTATTAATTGGGTTTTTCATTTTAGTTTGTTTTATTTAAGTATAGATAAGCATCTTCTAAAGTTGCTTTTTGTTTTATAGCGTTTTCTAGAGGTTTGTTAGAAATATACCTCACTTTTAAAACCCCGTCTTTTTTAGAAGTACTTACAATAATGTGTTCATTTTTAAAATCGTTAAATTGATGTTTTTCAATACGAGTTTCAAAAACTTTATCAGTAACTTTTTCAATAATTTCTTGCTGATTTCCGTAAGAAACCAAAGAACCATTTTTAAGAATCGCAACTTTATCTGCAATTGTATCTATATCAGAAACAATATGAGAAGACAGAATTACAATACAATTATTTGCCAAATCAGAAATTAGATTTCTAAAACGAACACGTTCTTCTGGATCTAAACCAACAGTGGGCTCATCAAACAAAATAATTTTGGGATTGTTCAACAAAGCTTGTGCAATACCAACTCTTTGCTTCATTCCTCCAGAATAGGTGCCAATTGGTTTTTTTGCGGCATCAATTAAATTTAAACCTTCTAATAATTGCGTTATTTTAGTTTTTAAATTTTTGCCTCCAATTCCCTTCATTGCAGCTATATATTCTAAAAATTCGAACGCATCTAAGTTGGGGTAAACTCCAAAATCTTGAGGTAAAAACCCTAATTGCTTTCGCATATAATTTGGGTCTTTTAAGATGTTATTTTTGTTTAAAGTGATAATACCATCTGTAGGTTTACTAACAGTTGCAATCATTTTTAATAAGGTCGATTTTCCTGCACCATTTGCACCTAACAAACCTAAAATCCCTTTTTCAATATGGATTGAAAAGTCTTTCAATCCATATTTATCTTTGCTGTATTTTTTAGATACATTGTTAATGTCTAAAACCATAATGTTTATTTTTTGGTTTTCGGTTTTACTCTTTCTATAGTTGTTTCATATCCATTTTGAGTAAATTTTAAAGCATTTGTATTACCTTCTATTAATTGTAAATCTACACCTCTTGTAAATTCTGTTAATGTAGTTTCATCTTTAAGTAATAACTCGTCTTTAGAAAATTCAGTAACAATGTACATTTTGCCTTTTTCTTGTACAATATCTAAAGTGAAGTTGGCTTCTACTAAATTATAAGTACCAATAAATTTCTTTAAATTTTTGGTGTCTACTTTAGTTACTTCAGTTTGTTTTTTTAGAACCTTTTTTTCTTTTTTAGAAGCATTTTCTTTACTTTTTGTTTGACTGAATCCAATAGTTTGTACTAATAAGATTGCAATAATTGTAATGTGTTTTAAAGTTTTCATTTTGTATATTTTTATGATTAACACTTCAAAATTGCGAAAGATTTGCACTTTAAAAAAAGAAGAATGATAACTGTAGCAATTTTAATGACGTGCCTACAAAAAGACCATTATCAGTAAAAAAGAGACGTTTGCACAGAAAAAAGTATCTTTTATCATTAAAAAAGTGTCTTTTGGTGATGAAACTGTATTTTTGAATAGATAATTAAATTAATAATGGGAAAATTTGACGCTTTAATAGATAATAAGATTGCACAAAATATATTTATTTGGCTATTCTTTTTTTTAGTTTTAATTACGACCATAACAAATGGAAATAAAGCTTTAGTAGCCTCATCTGCAATGCTATTATTGGCGCCAGCTATTTATATAAACAACCTTTTAATTTTACCTTATTTTAGAAAAAACAGAATACTATTCTTTTTATATTTTATCATAAACGCAATTGCTTTTGCAATCATTTCTGTTTTTTTAATTCAGCAGTTTTCTGACCAAGATTATCAATTTAAAATGTTTGTTAATTTTTTTGGAATTATGATTTTAGCGCTTGTTTTTGGAACGGCTATAAAATTATCTAAAGATAGTTTTGTAAGAAGACAGCAAGAAAAAGAGGCAGAATTAAAATTATTAAAAGCACAATTAAATCCGCATTTTTTATTTAATACACTTAATAATTTATATGGTTTGTCTGTTATAAAATCAGATAAATTGCCCAATTTAATGCTAAAATTGTCTGACTTATTACGTTATAGTTTATATGAAACTTCATCAGTTTTAGTACCTTTAGATAAAGAAATTAAATATTTAGAAAACTATATTTCTTTAGAAAAAATACGATTAGAAGATAAAACAGATATCAATTTTGAAGTTTCAGGAAATGTATCTTCTATAAAAATTGCGCCAATGTTGTTTATCGTTTTTGTAGAGAATGCATTTAAACATTTAGGCGTTTTAACTGATGAAAAATCTTCAGTTTCTGTAAAAATTTCTCAAAATAATGGTAAACTTCATTTTACTTGTGAAAATACATTAGATGAAACTGAAACACAAAATCACGAATTAGAAAAAGGAAAAAGTGGCATTGGTTTACTAAATGCCAAAAAAAGATTGTCTTTGTTGTATGCAGATAAACATCAACTAGAAATAGAAAAAAACAAGGATTTATATTGTGTAAATTTAAAGCTCTATTAAATGAAAACACTAAACTGTATTATTGCTGATGATGAGCCAATTGCACGTCAAATTTTAGA
>JBGCFX010000243.1:0-6343 GCA_045110395.1 Polaribacter sp. | reverse complement strand
AGGATTTTCGCCCAAATCTAAATGAGGTTCACAAATGGTGCATTTTTTTATTTGAGAAAGTAAATTTTGCATATCACAATATAACTTTATCTTTGTTAAAAAGAAAAAAATGAAAAACTTAATCATCATTCTCTCTTTACTTTTTATAAATAATGTTTTTTCTCAAAACATTACCCTTCAAGGAAATCTAGAAAATTGTAATGCAAGAAACATTTACATCAAAACATTTGACCAAAAAATTGTAGGTAAAGACAAAATTAATAATGGTAAATTTTCTATTAAAACTGAATTAAATAGAGGTTATTATACATTAACAATTGGTAACAATAGTGCAAGTATATATTTAATTACTGATGATGAATTAACAGTTTCTGCAGATTTAAAAGATTTTACAAATACACTAAAATTTACTGGTAAAGGATCTGAAAGAAATAATTTTCTGATAAATAAACAAAGATTAAATAGCAAAAGAAAGGCAAATATCGAAGAATTTTATGTTGAAAACGAAAGTCTATACCTAAGAAACGTTCAAAATTTAATGAAAGATCATCGTATTAATTTATCTAATGGTAATTTTGATGAATTCTTTGTTAAAGACGAATCTAAAAATTTAGATTACAGTTTCTTACTATCCATTTTCAACTTTAAACATTTGCAGAAATTTTATTTTGAAAGAGAAGTAACACCTTCTAATATGCTTTTAAATATGACTAGAAACATCGATTTTAACGATGTAGATTTATATAAAAAGTATCCTTATTACAGATATTTAGCACAATCTAAATGGAAAAAAGACATCGATAATCTCGATTCTTATTTAGAAATGAATACTACTTTTTACAAAATTAAAAGCCAAAGCTTGCAAAATGATGTCTTTATTAGTTTTATATATAGCATTTCTAAAAACGAAGAAAAATCTGAAATTTATTATGATTTAGTTAAAAATAATACGAGTAATCCTAAAGTTTTAGACTTAGCAAAAAAACAGTTTAAAGCGGTTTCTAAAACTAAAACTGGTAGCAAATCTCCTTCTTTTGAGTATAAAGATATTAATGGGAAAGAAGTGAAACTAAAAGATTTAAAAGGCAAGTTAGTATATATAGATGTTTGGGCAACTTGGTGTGGTCCTTGTTTAGACCAAATTCCTGCACTTAAAAAATTAGAACACGATTACAAAAATAAAG
Organism: Polaribacter sp.; assembly: GCA_045110395.1. Taxonomy (GTDB): domain Bacteria; phylum Bacteroidota; class Bacteroidia; order Flavobacteriales; family Flavobacteriaceae; genus Polaribacter. The sequence continues at coordinate 5,159 of JBGCFX010000243.1, read as the reverse complement.
ACGTTGTTTTTGTAAGCATTTCTGTAGACGGAAAAAAGGATTTTGATAAATGGAAATCTTTGGTAAAATTAAAAGAATTAAAAGGAATTCAACTTTTTGCAGACAATTCTTTTGACTCAAAGTTTATAAAATCTTACGGAATTTCTACTATTCCTACTTTTATCTTACTAGATAAAAAAGGACGAATTTTAGAAAGAAGAACCAGTAAACCTTCTACAGATAATATCAGAAAAAAGTTAGATAAGTATTTAAAAGATTAACTCACTTTAATGCCAAAGCATTATTTTCAAAAGACAAACCTTTAAAACCAGTTTTCATAAAATTCCTGATGTTTTGATGTGAAGTTCCATTTGCATCCTCTAAAACATTTTGATAATGTTCGCCAAAACAAAAAAGTGTTTCGTCTTTTGTTAATTGTTGATGAACAGCAAAAGCAAATAATTTACAAGAACCAGAATTTTCTCCTGCTTTGTTTTTTACTTCTCCATTTGTAAAAGCTGTTGGAGTAAAATTATAATTGTCTTCTATTATTTGCATTGTTTCTGCAAAAATGATTGACTTTGGGTTTGCTTTTAGTTTAGTTTTGAAGTTTTCTAACTGCATTGATTTTTTTTAAATTGTAAAATCAAATTTAGGGCATTTTTTTTGATGCATTTTAAACTAAATTCAATCAATTTTAAAATAATACAGATTTCTTTGTTATAAGTTAATCTCTATTCACGTTATATAAATAGAATGAATAAAAACGATTTTAAAGTTACTATTTTTTCATTATCAGAACGTTTATTTCCTTTGGTTGCAAGATTATTAGGCGATAAAACGAAAGCAGAAGATGCTATACAAGAAATAATGATAAAGCTTTGGGAGAAAAGGAATCAACTAGAAAATCATCCAAATATTAAAGGTTTTGTCTTTTTAACAGCTCGTAATTATTGTATCGATTTATTAAGAAAAAAAAGAGTTTTTGTAAGTGAGAATGAAATTCATTTAAATCTTTTAAATGACACAAATGAACCAACGCAATTAGAAAGCCAAGAATTAAATGAAATTATAAATGCTATTTTAAAACAACTACCCAAACAACAACGAGAAATTTTTATACTAAGAGATTTAGATGGTTATGATTTTACAGAAATAGCTACAATTATGGAAATTAAAATAACATATGCTAGAGTTTTACTATCAAGAGCAAGAAAACAAATTGGATTAACCTTAGAAAAAACATACAGTTATGAAAGAGGAGCATATTAAAAATCTAATCGAAAAATATAAATCAGGAACAACTTCTTTAGAAGAGGAAAAGGTTTTGTTTGAAAGTGATGTAATTCTTGACGAATCTATTCAGAAAATTTCCACTTTTATCAAAAATAACAAAAAAAAATCACCAGATAATTTCAATGAAAAACTGTGGGAATCTTTTGAAGAGAAAACCAAGAAACCAAACAGATTCCAAATAGGTTTATGGGCAGCTGCAGCTTCAATTCTATTGCTTGTTTCAATTTCTATAAGTAATTATAATGAAGATAAATTAACTATAAGTGAAAAAAAAGCCTTGTTAAATGAAGCTAAAAGTATGTTTGCAGCTTCAAATAAAACCGAAGAAAAATATGATATTGTTTTTGAAAATGAATTAGTAGTGGTGTACACCAAATCAGAATAGATTAACAATTAAATTTTAAATAATGAAAAAAATAGTATTCTTAGTAATTATGATATTGTGCACGTTTTCAGTAATGCAGGCGCAAAAAAAGGGAGATAAAAAAAAGGATAAAGAAGATCTTTTGGTGAAAGTAAAAGATGGGAAAAATCCAATTATTTATGTAGATGGAAAAAAGTTTGATTTTCCAATGGAATTAATAGACCAAAGTAAGATTGCGTCTGCATTTATTCTAAAAAAAGAAGACGCTTTAAAAAAATACAATTCACCAAATGGTGTAATTTTCCTTACAACAAAAGCATCGAAAGCAGATGGATTTTCTAATGAAAAATTTAAAAATGATATAAAAATTGGTGCTAAAAATGAACCAAAAGTAATTGTTGATGGAAAAGTAACTGATGAAAAAATATTAAAAAAATTAAGCCCAGATAAAATTGATAATATAAAAATTATTAAAGGTGAGAAAGCAATTAAAAAATACAATGCTCCTAATGGTGTAATTATTATTACCACTAAGAAGAAAAATTAATTTAATAAAAGAAGTTTAATTATCATCAACTAATAACAAATTAGTTGATGATAGTAATGAATTATTTAAATTATTTTTGTCCCAGACTTTAACTCTAAAGCGAATCTTAACGTCTCCTTTTTCTTTTTCATTGAATATAACATAAGCTGAAAACCTCTCTTTAATTTGTGCCAAAGAATAGTCTTCAGAATCTTTAAATAAATCAGAATTTTCAAATATTACTCTTCCACTTGAGTCTATTACTGAGACACTTGCTCCTAATGCTAGTTTTCCATCTTTAATAGTAAAACCCTCTAAACCTTCAATAATAAAATATATGTTTTCGTTTAAAAACACTTTTTTATTTAAAATTACTTTTTCTCTTTTATCTGAATAAATATAAATCTCTTTATACTTAAAATTATTATTTTTAATTTTAATATCCTTAAAAGGAACAACTGAAATTTTTGTTTCAGTTTTTAAATCGCCTTCACCAATTTTATCCCACAAACGAGTATAAACTTTGTATTTTGAATTTGATTTCATAGGATTTGCAATAGTTATCTGTGGTGTCAACTTAAAAGAGGAAGACTCAAATCCATCAATTTCATCTTTATAAAGATCATCATTAAATAGCACAGTATCCTTATTTTTATCTAAAACTAGTAGTTCTAATCCAGGATAAATTAGACCTTCTTTTTCCTTAAACCCTTTTATTTTATCGAAACCCATCTTTAATATTTCGCCATAAAAAAAATGATCTTTCATTTTATTTATTTTATCTAGATAAATTACTTTTTCACAATTTAAAATGTTCGTTTCAATTTTAATATTGCCTATTTTTTGATGAGTGTAATCAGATTTTTGACAAGACAAAAATGAAATTAAAAGAATAAAAATTATTAATCTTTGGTAACTAATCATAACTATTTTAGTTTACAAAATATTATTTTCAAAAAAACTATTTCTTCCCTTCAACAATAACAACTATTTCTCCTTTTGGAGGTTTTGTGGTATAATGAGCCAAAACTTCTGTGGCAGTTCCTCTTATTGTTTCTTCAAACATTTTTGTAAGTTCTCTGGAAACTGAAACTTGTCTTTCTGCTCCAAAATATTCTACAAAATGTCCAAGTGTTTTCACTAATTTATGTGGAGATTCGTAAAAAATCATCGTTCTTTTTTCTTCAGATAAAAGCAAAAAACGAGTTTGTCTTCCTTTTTTTATGGGTAAAAAACCTTCAAAAACAAACTTATCATTAGGCAAACCAGAATTTACCAAAGCAGGTACAAAAGCGGTTGCACCAGGTAAACAATCTACTTCAATATTATTTTCTACACAAGCTCTTGTTAGCAAAAATCCAGGATCTGAAATTGCTGGAGTTCCTGCATCAGATATTAATGCACACGTTTCTCCATTTTGTATTCTTTGCACAATACCTTTTACAGATTTATGCTCATTATGCATATGATGACTGTGCATTTGTGTAGAAATTTCAAAATGTTTTAAGAGTTTTCCACTGGTTCTGGTATCTTCCGCTAAAATAAAATCGACTTCTTTTAGAATTCTAATCGCTCTAAAAGTCATATCTTCTAAATTACCAATTGGTGTGGGAACTATGTATAATTTACTCATTAATTTAGTTTTTTGTTCTTGGTTGTTAGTTTTTGGTTGTTCTGGAAAAACCACGAACTATAAACCAAAAACCATCAACCATTTTAAATAGATTCATATTCTTCCACAGTAATATCAGCAATAACATCACCTGTATGTTTTGTGGAAAGTGGTTCAAACAACAAAATATGAACCTCTTCTTTTGCAACTGGCTTGTGTTCTACGTTTTTTGGGACAATATAAAATTCGCCTTCATTTATAGTGATAATTTCATCACGCAAATGCATTTCTAAAACACCCTTTTTTACCATAAAAAGTTCATCTTCATTGTCGTGTTTATGAAAAACGAATTCACCCTTTATTTTAGCTAATAAAATTTGCTGTCCATTTAATTCGCCAATTTTTTTTGGAGACCATTGATCTTCAAATAAATTGAATTTTTCTTGAATATTAATTACGCTCATAGCTACAAATTTACAAAGATTTTACTGGAATAAATCAGTAATAAAAACAATAGCTTTTTCTTTAAAATTGATTAATTTTGTCCCTTATTAAATAAGAGAAAAATGTATAGAAGTCATTCTTGTGGAGAGTTAAGAGATTCGCATATAAATACAGAAGTAACCTTGGCTGGTTGGGTTCAGAAATCTAGGGACAAAGGTTTTATGATTTGGGTTGATTTGCGAGACAGGTATGGAATTACGCAATTAATGTTCGATGAAGAGCGAACTCCAGCAGCAATGGTGGAAAAAGCAAAATCTTTAGGTAGAGAATTTGTAATTCAAGTTACAGGTACTGTTATTGAGCGTGAATCTAAAAACTCTAAAATGGCAACTGGTAATGTTGAAGTTTTAGTTTCTAAATTAGAAATTTTAAACGCATCTGTAACTCCACCTTTTACTATAGAAGATGAAACAGATGGTGGAGAAGATATCAGAATGAAATATCGTTATTTAGATATTAGAAGAAATCCTGTAAAAGACAGTTTAATTTTTCGTCATAAAGTTTCGATGGAAGTTAGAAAATACTTGTCTGACCAAGAATTTATTGAAGTTGAAACTCCTTATTTGATAAAATCTACACCAGAAGGCGCAAGAGATTTTGTAGTGCCAAGTAGAATGAATGAAGGACAATTTTATGCACTTCCACGATCACCTCAAACATTCAAACAACTATTAATGGTTGGTGGAATGGATAAATATTTTCAGATTGTAAAGTGTTTTAGAGATGAAGATTTACGAGCAGACAGACAGCCAGAATTCACACAAATTGACTGCGAAATGGCGTTTGTGGAACAAGAAGATATCTTAAATATTTTTGAAGGATTGACACGTCATTTACTAAAAGAAGTGAATAATGTTGAGGTAGAGAAATTCCCAAGA
>JBGCFX010000242.1:0-4330 GCA_045110395.1 Polaribacter sp. | reverse complement strand
GCTTCTGTGGCTATTTTCTTTTATATGAAAATGAACCAAAGTCAGCAAGCAAATATGCAAGCACCAACGCAAGAAGGAATGCCAGATATGAGTAAAATGATGAAGTATATGATATACTTCTCTCCAATTATGATGTTGTTTTTCTTTAACAACTATGCAAGTTCTTTAAGTTTGTATTACTTTATTTCTAACTTATTAACGATTGCAATTATGTTAGTGATTAAAAATTATGTAATTGATGAAGATAAGATTCACGCGCAAATAGAGGAAAACAAAAAGAAACCTGAAAAAGCGAAAAGTAAATTTAGACAAAGAATAGATTCTGCAATGAAACAAGCACAAGAGCAACAAGCACAGCAGAAAAGAAAAAAGTAGGAAAATTTTTTTTAGAGATTTTTAAAAACCCAAAACTTAATTGTTTTGGGTTTTTTGTTATCTTGCTTGAAGGTAATGAAAATTGAAAAATCTCTCTTATAGAATATTATTAGTAAAAGTTATTTTGAAATGAGTTTCAATGTATTTGAGAAAAATTAAAATCCACAATGAAATTATTAATTGATAAACAATTATTTAGGATTAGTAAAGATATTTTAAATAGAATATTAACATTATTTGAATTGTTAGAAATTAAAAGTAATGTTGAATTTAAAATAAAATTGACGGAATGAAAATTCTTATTACAATTATTTGGGTTTTATTTTTAGTTGCATTTGTGTTTTTTAGAATTGTAAATTATTGGATAGAATACAAAAATAAACAAGTTGGAAAAAAGTATTGTGAAGAGAATAGTTTATCATTTTTAAAAGTCAAGCATTACGAAATGCATACTCGAATATATTTTAAAAAAGATGAAATAGAAAGTTGGGCAAACTATGAGACTGATAGGAAATATAATATTACTTGGAAAAAAGAAAGTCCCATAGAAAAGATTCAAAATAAGAAAAAGAATAAATAACACGTTAGAAAACAAGTATATAAAAAATCAATTATTAAAATATTTTAACAAATCAATTTTATACTAAAGTAATAGTAATATTTTAAGGCGAATTATATTTTTGTATGGGCTAGTGTAAAAACTGATAGTCTATCAACCAAAAAATCAAGAAAAATACTTTTTACTTTCTTCCCAAAAAACATCCATTTCTGTTAAAGACATATCAGCAAGTTCTTTGCCTTCTTTTTTGGCAGCTTTTTCTAAATACTGAAAACGACTGATGAACTTTTTATTCGTTTTTTCTAAAGCATTTTCAGGATTTACATCAATAAAACGTGCGTAGTTTATCATCGAGAATAACAAATCACCAAATTCTTTTTCGGTATTTTCTTTGTTTCCTGCTTTAATTTCTTCGTTTAATTCAGCAAGTTCTTCTTGTACTTTTGCCCAAACTTGTTCAGGTTTTTCCCAATCAAAACCAACTCCAGCTACTTTTTCTTGAATTCTACTCGCTTTTACAACTGCAGGTAAACTTTTTGGGACACCTTCTAAAACAGAACTTTTTCCTTCTTTTAGTTTTAATTGTTCCCAATTTCGCTTAACATCATCTTCATTTTCCACAACAACATCTCCATAAATATGAGGATGTCTGTCTATTAACTTATCAGAAATTGCATTGGCAACATCGCCAATATCAAAAGCATCTTTTTCGCTACCAATTTTTGCATAAAAAACAATATGGAGCAGAACGTCTCCCAATTCTTTTTTAATTTCAGGTAAATCGTTTTCTAAAATAGCATCAGCAAGTTCGTAGGTTTCTTCAATAGTTAGATGACGTAAACTTTCTAAGGTTTGTTTTTTATCCCAAGGACATTTTTCCCTAAGATCGTCCATAATATCTAACAATCTGTTAAAAGCTGCTAATTGTTCTTTTCTAGAATTCATTTTATGTTTTTTGTATCCATAAATTACCTCCAGAATTTTTATAACATAAAGGCATATTTTTAAAGACAGCTGAATGATTTTTATGCAAGAAATCTGCAAACAATTTAATTTCAAATTGTTTGTTATACATTAAAAACGCCTTTATAAAGTAATCTTCATTCCAATTATAACCATTTAAAACCCATTCCTTAGGATATTCAAAAGGAAAGAAAATATCATGAAAATGAATGATTACTCCCTTCTTTAAACATGGTAAAATATTAAAAATGATAAAATTAACATCACTACCAGTTTTTGCAACATGAGTACTATCTATCAATAAAATATCTCCAGAATTTAAGTTCTTAAAAATATTTAACGATACATTTTGAACTTTATCAACAATAATTTTGGTGTTGGTTTTATCTTCTTCTTTTAATAAATTGTTTAACCTATTTGGGTAAGGTTCTATAAAAGTTAAATTAATTTTATTGTTAAAAAACATCTCATTAGTATCTAACATAACAGAAGATGAAAACCCAGAGCCAACTTCAATAATTTGTTTGGGTTTAAAATGTCTTAAGGCAGAGTATAAAAATATTGCATCTGTGTAAGAGTAAAACCCATTTTTAAAATAGTATCTAAAATTATTATTCTGTTCTTCAGGATAAGGAATATCTTCATAATAATTTTCAAATTCTTTAACTAATTCTAGTTGCTTATTGGTATTAAGATCAATTCCTTCAATATCTTTTATTTCAGCTGAATTCCAAATTCTATTTTGGTCAGATTTTATTTCATCCATATTTACAATAGGAGAATAAAAGTGACCAGCAGGAAAACAAGCATTTTTTTTGAAATTCTGTTGATCTTTATATATACTTTTAATGTAAGGGAACTTATTGATAACTGCTTTAATTTTATTTTTTATTCCCATAACTACACTATTAAAATTGATGTTTTAAGCTTTTACTTCATCATCTTTAGAAACTTCTGTTTCTTCAACTTTAGTAAAATCCATCCCAGCTTTTACCAAAAGATTAAACCACTGAATTACTTTTTTAATGTTAGAAGTATAAACTCTTTCTGCATCATAATCTGGTAAAACTTCTAAGAAAAAAGCTTCTAATTTCTTACTACTTTCTTTATGAGAAATGGCTTCTTTTCCTTCAGTTTTCTCAAACATTGCTGTAAAAACATCTAATAATGGAATATCTTCTTCATAGGTGTAAATAGCAATGTTTTCTAATAAACTTACATTTTGTGCAGCATTAATTGCCAACCTTTTTTGGTCTAATAAAGATTCTGCAATGACTGCATTTTTAGATTGAGAAATTACTTGAAACAATCCTGGTTTGCCTGTTACAGCTATAATTTTACTAAATTCCATTTGTATGTTTTTGTTTGTTTAGACTCAAATAAGTTTCGTCTAACAATAATTTATTATTTACCTTTTTTTGCTTTTGGGAAACGCATTCTATACTCAGAATTTATTTTTCCTTTAGAAATATTATCTAATCTTTTTTTAATCAATCTTTTCTTTAAGGTCGATAATTTATCCGTAAATAAAATACCTTCTATATGATCATATTCGTGCTGAAAAACTCTAGCAGCCAAACCATCTAATACTTCTGTATGCGTTTTAAAATCTTCATCTTGATATTCGATAGTAATTTTTGGTTGACGAAAAACGTCTTCGCGAACATCAGGAATACTTAAACAACCTTCATTAAAAACCCATTCTTCACCTTCTTCTTTTAAGATTTTTGCGTTGATAAATACACGATTAAAATCTTTTAAAACAGCTCTTTCTTTTTCAGATAAATCTTCATCTTCTGCAAAAGGAGAAGCATCAATTAAAAATAAACGAATTGCTTTGCCAATTTGTGGAGCAGCCAAACCAACACCAGAAGCATTGTACATAGTGGCTTTCATATTGGTAATGAGTTCCTTTAAATTAGGATACTCTTTATCTATTTCTACGCAAACCTTGCGTAAAACAGGATCTCCATAAGCAACAACTGGTAATATCATTTGTTTAAATTTTAAGCGATGCAAAAATACAAATTAGAATACCTAAAAACCAACTTATATGATGCGTTTTTATTGATTGTATAAATAAGATTGTAAAATAATTGTGGCACTAATTTCATCAATTAATCCTTTATTTCTTCTTTGTTTTCTTTCCAAGCCACTATCTATCATTGTTTGAAACGCCATTTTAGAAGTAAAACGTTCATCAATTCTCTTAATAGGTATGTTTGGAAACTGTTTTTCTAGTTTTTTTACAAAAGGAGTAATAAAAACTGCACTTTGGCTATCAGAATTGTCCATTTGTTTTGGTTTGCACACTAAAAAAAGATCTACTTTTTCTTTGGAAATGTAAGTTTTTAGAAACGATGAAAATTCATTTGTATTAACTGTAGTTAAGCCAGAAGCAATAATTTGTAATTCGTCTGTAACTGCAATTCC
>JBGCFX010000241.1:0-26223 GCA_045110395.1 Polaribacter sp. | reverse complement strand
GTGGCAACTTTTACTTTATCGGAAGAAAATAACTTATTAGTAGATAGCATTCAGTTTTATGTAAATGGAAAACAAATTGCTGCAAATGGAAATTTAGCCAAATTTGATACAAAAAATTTAGGAATCGGAAAACACAGTGTGGTTGCTTTGAGTTTTTATCCTGGTAAAACAGATAAACAAAATGGTTCTTTTGAAATTTTTCCGACAACCAAACCAGATTTTTACTCTTACAAGATTGTAAACACTTATCCTCATGACACAAAAGCATACACACAAGGTTTAGAGTTTTATAATGGTTTTCTTTACGAAACTACAGGAAGAAGAGGACAATCTACTTTAAGAAAAGTAGATATAAAAACAGGAAAAGTATTGCAAAAAGTAGATTTATCTAAAAAATATTTTGGTGAAGGAATGACGATTGTGAATGGCAAAATTTACTGGTTAACATGGCAAAACAGAAAAGGTTTTATTTACGATTTAGAGACTTTTAAGCAAGAAAAAGAATTTAAGTATACTAAAAGTAAAGAAGGTTGGGGTTTAACACATAACGAAACCGAACTTATAAAATCTGATGGAACTAACAAGATTTGGTTTTTAGATAAAGAAACTCAAAAAGAAAAAAGGTTTGTTCAAGTTTATAATCACAAACAAAGCATTTCTCAATTAAATGAATTAGAATTTATTAATGGTAAAATATATGCTAATTATTGGCAAAAACCACTAATAGCAATTATTAATCCTGAAAGTGGAATTGTAGAAGGTATTGCTGACCTAAGAGGTTTAAAAGCTGAAATGGAAAAAACCCAGAAATTAAAACCTCAAGATGATGTTTTAAACGGAATTGCTTACGATAAAGAAAATAACAGACTTTTTGTTACTGGAAAAAACTGGGGCAAACTCTTTGAAATAGAATTGATAAAAAAACAATAATCTAAAAAATAAAAAGTTCTTCTTTTATAAAATATAATTTTATGAGGTATTTGTTCACTTTTATTGTTTGTGTTTTCTTAATTTCTATAAGTTCTTGTAGAAAAGATTTTGAAACAACACCTAGTTTTGGTCAGCTTCAATTTTCTAAAGACACCGTTTTTTTAGATACCGTTTTTACAAATATTGGTTCAGCCACTTATAATTTAAAAGTATATAACAGAGGTAGTAAAAGTATTACAATTCCTAGAATTCAATTAGAAAACGGAACGAACTCTAACTATAGATTAAATGTAGATGGTATTCCTGGTAAAGATTTTAATAACATAGATATTTTAGGAAATGACAGTTTATTTGTTTTTGTAGAAACTACTATTAATGTAAATACTATTGTAAATCCTTTATACACAGATAAAATTTTATTTGATAATGGAAACAATCAACAAGATGTAGATTTAGTCACTTTAGTACAAGATGCTAATTTTATTTTTCCTGGTAGAGAAGCCATTTCTATGAAAGTAGACAGCCTAACTTTAGATGGGCAACCTACCACTTTAAAAGGACGTTTTTTAACAGACACAGAACTCACTTTTTCTAAAACAAAACCAACTGTTATTTATGGTTTTGCAGCTGTGCCTGCCAATAAAACATTAACAATAGAGGCAGGTGCAAATATCCATTTCCATGATAATTCTGGTTTAATTATAGATGATAAAGCTACTCTAAAAGTAAATGGTACACTTTCTGAAAAAGTTACGTTTTCTGGGGATCGTTTAGAAAACAGATTCGATAATGTTCCTGGACAATGGGGCACTATTTGGATGCGTGCAGGAAGTAAAGACAATGAAATTAAACACGCTATTATAAAAAATGCAATTGTTGGTATTTTGGTTGATAGCATTGGCACACCAACAACACCGACTTTAAAATTACAAAATTCAGAAATTTACAATCATTCTAGCTATGGTATTTTAGGAAGAGAAACCAATATAGAAGCTCATAATTTAGTTGTTGGCAGTGCAGGACAAACTTCTTTAGCAGCAACTATTGGTGGTACTTACAACTTTACTCATTGTACTTTTGCCAATTATTGGAATAATGGTTTACGCCAATTACCAGCAGTTTTAGTCAATAATTTTTTTACGTTTACAGATGAAAATGGACAAGAAGTTGCAGAAACTAGACCTTTAAAAGCTGCTAATTTCACCAATTGTATTTTTGATGGTAATAATAATATTGAGTTTGTTTTAGATAAAATTGGTAACGTAGAATTTAATTATAACATTAGTAATTCTATGATTAAATTTAATGACACCAATGATTCTTTTAAAGATAACACTGAGTTAGATTTCACGAATTCATTTTATCAAAACATCATTTTAAACGGAACTCCAAATTTTAGAAATACACAAAAAAATGATTTTATTATTGGTGATGATTCTGATGCTAATAACAAAGCAAAAGCAACATTGTTTTCTTTAGATATTTTGGGTGTAGATAGAAATACAAGTCCAGATATTGGTGCATACCAACATATTACTTTTCAGAAATAGTTTCTTTTTTTCTGCGGATAAAAAACTGACTCAAATTGGTAACAGCAATTGCTAACCAAATACCTCTGTATATCCAAGAATTTATTTCGAAACCAAACAACCTTGTGGTTTCAGCTCCTTTTACAATACTACTAACTAAAATTAATACTGCTAAAATTCCCCAAATAAAATCCCATTTTTTGTTTCTCATCCTATTAAATTATACTGAAAAACCCATTAAATATAATTGTTTACCTACAAAACCACCAAAATTATACATGATACCAATAAAAGCAATAGCTACGTAAGCAAAAATCATCTTTTTTCTATGAGTTGATTTTTTTACTTCTTTAAGAATTAAATAAGCTGATAAAAAGTATAGAATATAAAATAACATAATTAAATTTTTTATTGATAACAGTTAGTAGTTTTTTATATAAAATTGTTACAATAATTTTTTATTAATTTTTATATACCACACCATTTTTCATTACAAAAACTACGTTTTCCATTGTAGAAATTTTCTTGGTAGGATCATCATCTACTGCAATAATATCAGCAAAAAAACCTTTTTTTATTTGTCCGATTTCATTTTCCATTTTTAAAATCTTTGCGTTTGTAATGGTTGCAGATTGTAAAGTTTCTATAGCTGGCATTCCTGCTTCTACCATAAAACCAAACTCTTTTCCATTATTACGATGTTTAAAAACACCAGCATCTGTACCAAAAGCAATTCCCACACCTTTCTTGTAGGCTTTTGCAAAAGTTCCTTGTATTTGTGGACCAACAGCTAGAGCTTTAGGCACAACAATTGCTGGATAAAATCCATCAATTTTTGCCTTCTCCTCTACTTCTTTCCCAGCAGTAATTGTTGGGACTAAAAAAGCATTGTGCTTTATCATCAAGTCCATAGTTTTATCACTCATATACGTACCATGTTCAATTGTTTTTACACCTCCAATAATAGCTCTTTGCATTCCTTCATCTCCATGTGCATGTGCTGCAACATGCATTCCATAATCTTTTGCAGTATCACAAATTGCTTTTACTTCTTCTATTGTAAACTGTGGATTATCACCAGATTTGGCAACACTTAAAACACCTCCTGTTGCTGTAATTTTAATCCAATCTGCCCCATTTTTATAACGTTGACGAACTGCTTTTTTTGCATCTTCTACAGAATTTACAACACCTTCTTTTGGGCCAGGATTGCCAACTAATTTTCTACTACTTCCATTTGTTGGGTCTGCATGACCACCTGTTGTTGCCAATGATTTACCAGCTGTAAAAACTCTTGGTCCAGGAATTTTACCTGCGTTAATTGCATTTCTTACAGAAATATTAACACCTGTTCCTCCTAAATCTCTAACAGTTGTGAAACCATTTAATAGAGTAGATTTTGCAAAACCAACTGAATTAAAAGCAACATCTGCTTCATTTTGTATATATCTATTTAACCTAGTTCTTGCATCAAACTCCATTTCTATGTGAACGTGCATATCAATTAAACCAGGCATTACTACTTTATTTTTTAAATCGATTGTTTTTGCGGTTTTACTTCTTGTCATTGCATAACCATCTAAAACAGATACGATTTTATTATCTTGAACAATAATGGTTTTTTTAGTTTCAATTTTACCTGTTAAGGTGTTTATCAATTTGCCACAATGAATATAGGTAGTTTGCGCGATTGAATTTTGAACACATAGAACTGCAATAAGTAAAAAAAGTATTTTTTTCATTTGAATAAATTTTGTCTTTAAATGTATGAAAAATTGAGTAGATTGCTTCTTTTAAAATAAAAAAATGAAAAACGTTGTTATTACAGGAACAAGTAGAGGAATTGGCTTTGAATTGGCACAACAATTTGCCAATAATGGACATAAAGTCTTGGCTATTTCTAGAAATTGCAAACCTTTAGAAGGTATAAATCATAAAAATATTACCGCACTTTCTGTAGATTTATCTGTAGAAAATGATTTGAAAAAAGTTTCTGATTTTATAAAAACAAATTGGAAACAAGTAGATATTTTGATTAATAATGCTGGTAAACTTGTAAATAAACCTTTTACAGAACTAACTACCAATGATTTTCAAGAAGTGTATAAAGTAAATGTTTTTGCGGTTGCAGAATTAACTAGACTTTTAATTCCAAGTTTTAAAAAAGGAAGTCATGTAGTTACTATTAGTTCTATGGGTGGAATTCAAGGAAGTATGAAATTTCCAGGTTTAGCAGCATATTCATCTGCAAAAGGAGCAGTTATTACACTTTCAGAATTATTAGCAGAAGAATATAAAGAACAAAAAATTGCATTTAATGTTTTAGCTTTAGGAGCTGTGCAAACAGAAATGTTAGAAGAAGCTTTTCCTGGGTATGAAGCACCTATTTCTGCAAAAGAAATGGCAGATTATATGTACAATTTTGCATTAACAGGCAGTAAATTTTATAATGGAAAAGTTTTAGAAGTTTCTTCTACAACACCATAATTGTTAAGAAGTAAGACAAAATTAGATATTGAATTCAAATTATCAAAAATTCGTTCCTCAAAAAGCAATTCCTTTTATTCAATTTTTAATTGATGAACATACTTTTGATTTAAAAATAGTTAATCAAAGGCAAACAAAACATGGTGATTTCAGAAAATTACCAAATGGTAGATTTCAAATTACTGTTAATAATAATTTGAATAAATATCAGTTTCTTTTAACATTGGTGCATGAAATTGCACATCATATTACACATCAAAAATTTGGAAGAGTACAACCTCATGGAAAAGAATGGAAAGCTGTTTTTCAACATTTAATGTTGCCATTTTTACACCCAGAAATTTATCCAACAAAAATGCTACAACCTTTAGCAAATTATTTAAAAAATGCAAAAGCAAGTACAGATTCTGATGTTAAGTTATCATTAGCTTTAAGAGGAAGTGTAGCAGAAACAGGAAAGAACTTTATATTTGCAATTCCTTTGGGTGATTTTTTCGAGTTTAAAAATACACTCTACAAAAGAGGAATTAAAAGAAGAACAAGAATTGAATGTTTGAATATGGATAACCAAAGAGTTTATCTGTTCAATCAAAATGTAGAAGTAAAATTATATGATGACAAATAAAAATTATTATGCAGTAATTATGGCTGGTGGAGTTGGTTCTCGATTTTGGCCTATGAGTACACAAGAAAACCCTAAACAATTTCACGATATGTTAGGAGTTGGACAAAGTTTAATTCAGCGAACTTTTGAAAGAATTAACGGACTTGTACCATCAAAAAACATATTAATTGCTACAAACGCACGTTACGAAAAATTGGTTTTAGAGCAATTACCAAAAGCCACAAAAAACAGTTTATTATTAGAGCCAAGTATGAGAAATACTGCTCCTTGTATTTTATATTCAGCTTTAAAAATATATGAACAAAATCCTGATGCAATCATTTTAGTAGCTCCTTCAGATCATTGGATAGATGATGAAACTGAGTTTTTAAACAACATTCAAACTTCGTTTGATGCTTGTGCCAAAGATGATATTTTAATGACTTTGGGAATTCAGCCAGATGCACCAAATACTGGTTATGGTTACATTCAATTTAACAAAGAAAATGCTGATATTAAAAAAGTAAAAAGTTTTAGAGAAAAACCAAATTTAGAAACTGCGAAAGAATTTGTTGCTAGTGGAGAATATCTTTGGAATGCTGGTATTTTTGTTTGGTCTGCTAAAAGTATTATCAATGCTTTTAAAGAATTTTTACCTGAAATGATTGACATTTTAGATTATGGAAACAATGTTTACAATTCTGATTTCGAAGATGATTTTATTAAAAGCAATTATGGTAAATGTGAAAATATTTCTATAGATTTTGGTATTATGGAACAAGCCAAAAATGTACACGTTTTACCAGTTGAATTTGGATGGAATGATTTAGGAACTTGGGGTTCTCTTTACAATAAATTAGAAAAAAACGAATCTAAAAACGCAGTTGTTGGTGCAAACACCATTTTTAGAGATGCTAATGGTAATATGATAAAAACACAATCTGGCAAAAAAGTTGTCATCCAAGGATTACAAGATTTTATTATTGTAGAAAAAGAAGATGTTCTTTTAATTTGTCCTAAAAAAGATGAACAAGATATTAAACAAATTGTAACAGAAGTAAAAAATACTTTTGGTGATGAATTTGTCTAACCTAAAGTAATTAAGCAAAAATAAATCCTTTTTTCTTTAACAATAAAAAGGATTTATTTTTTATTTTTCTCTCTTTAAAAAGAGTGTATCTAATTCCATTTCCTTTTGAAGCCAAGTTCTTAGTTCCCTTTCTTTAGGACCTATAATACTATCTGGTAATTTAATATTCCATTTTATAGTTGCTACAGGAATTGTATCAATCTTAATAAAATCTTTAGAAGACAATATACTTGCAAAACCAATTTCTTCTATATCTACATACCTAATTTTTGCGTCTTTTGCAATTCTACTAAACGCAACTACTTTTTTGTTTTTATTTAACGCATCTTGCTCAATTCTTTCATTTAAAGAAGAGATTGTTGTCTGTAAATCTGTAATCTGTTTTTGTAAACCAAAAATTACATTTTTACTTTCCTGTAGTTCTTCTCTTTTATCTTTATAAGCTGTCGTTATTAACGCAAAACTTTTAGTATCACTACCTTTTATCTTTAGTTCGAAATCATTTAAGTTTGGATAATTCTTAATATTACCTAATTCATTAATTAAATCGTTTTCTGTAGCTTCTGTTATTTCGTTAAAAAAATTGAGCGATATTTCTTTTTTATTAACATCTTTATCCCAATCAATTAACTGCAAAGATTTATTATTCTTAATCTCGTAATTAATAAAATTATTAATTTGAGTAGTCATTTGATTTTCCTTAAATACTGTAAGAAATGTAAAAATTGCAGGAATCATAACTGCAACACCAACAATAGTAGCAATTGTAGAGTACCTTTTACGTTTTGCAGCATTTGCATATTTATGCATAGGAAAGCGCAAAAACTTTAAAATGATAAATGTTGCCAAAGCAATAAAAATAGTATTTATGGTAAATAAATACATTGCTTGAAAGAAATAAATCCAGTTTCCTTTAGCCAAACCATAACCTGCTGTACATAAAGGAGGCATTAAAGCTGTAGCAATTGCAACACCAAAAATTACTGATGCAATTGTTCCTTTTTTGGTTCTTGCTACCATTAAAGCCAAACCACCAAAAAAAGCAATTAAAACATCTCTTATATCTGGTCTAACTCTTCCTAAAAGCTCTGAAGTGTCTTCACTTAAAGGGAAAAAGTAAAAGAACATAAATGAAGCAAACAAACTCAAAACAATCATAACCCCCAAGTTTATGAGCGATTTTTTAAGGGTTTCTATATCATTTAAAGCAAAAGAAGCTCCTAAACCTAAAATAGGCCCCATTAATGGCGATATTAACATGGCTCCAATAACAACAGCAGTAGAGTTCGCATTTAAACCTATGGAAGCAACAAAAACAGCAAAAATCAGAATCCAAGCAGTTGCTCCTTTAAAAGGAATATCTGCTTTTATTGCCTCTAAAGTTGCTTCATGATCAGTATCATCTCTAAAATCAAAAAGGTCTATTAAAAACTTTTTTAAGTTTAAAAAAATTAATCCTTTAGTAGTGTTTTGAGAATTCTTTTCAGATTTATCTTCAGTAGAATCAGATTTTACGTTCGTTTCTATATTTTCTTCCATTAAGAATACTTTTTTAGTGATGGAAAGATACAAAAAAGTAATCTGTTTACATTTATTAAATTTTATTCAAGATAAATTTTATCAAGTTCTAATAAAAAGCTTTCCTCCTTCTTATTACCAATTAAAAATGCTATTTCTTCAATATTTTTTGATGATAAATTAGGCATATCTAAATTCCTACCTCTAAAAGCAGGATACATATCTGATAAATTAATTTCTATAGTTTGCCATTTTTTAGAAGTTATAAAGCTAAAAATGTAAGAATGATAATCGTTTCTACTTCTTTTAATTCTAAATTGGTATTTTTTACCATCACCTTTTAAACGAATTTTTACTTTAGTGTAATTTTCTATGTTTATTTTAGAAAAAAGGTATCTTAATGATGAGAAACCTCCATTATTTTCTGTAGAAACCTTTCCTGAATATTCTCCATTGCCATTTTCATTTATAGAAAAATTTCCATCTGAAAGACCTCCCATAACAACATCATCTACAACTCTCCAATCAGAAATTTTACTTTTAGAATTAAAATCATAAATAATAGTATTGGCATCTTTCATAAAAACAAAAATTGATAAAATTGTTAGTATTTTTTTCATTTATTTTGTATCTGACAAACAAATTTAAGTTTTTAAGATTAAAGAAATTGTTAAAAATAAAAAACTCTGTACTTTCGTACAGAGTTTTGTGACCGGGCTGGGGCTCGAACCCAGGACCCTCTCCTTAAAAGGGAGATGCTCTACCAACTGAGCTACCAGGTCATTCTTTTTCGCTTAGCGGCTGCAAATATATATCTTATTTTGTAAAAAACAAATCTATTTAAGAATTTGTTTCTTTTAAATATGCTTCTCTTACTTTTTTAAATAAATTAGAAGAATACACAAAATCTACAACTACTTCATTATCAGTTTTAAATATTTCTTCACTACTTCCCTCCCATGCTTTTTTACCATTTTTTAAAAAAATTATTTTTTCTCCAATTTCCATTACAGAATTCATATCATGGGTATTAATTACTGTTGTAATTTTATATTCATCTGTAATTTCTTGAATTAAATTATCTATTACAATGGCTGTTTGCGGATCTAAACCTGAGTTTGGTTCATCACAAAACAAATATTTTGGATTCATAACAATTGCCCTGGCAATGGCAACTCTTTTTTGCATTCCTCCAGATAATTCTGCTGGTAATTTTTTATTTGAATTTGGTAGATTTACTCTATTTAAAACAAAATTAACTCTTTCTAACATTTCATTATAAGACTGATCTGTAAACATTTTAAGAGGAAACATCACATTTTCTTCTACAGTTTGGGAATCAAATAATGCACTTCCCTGAAAAACCATTCCAATTTCTTGTCTCCACTGTTGTTTTTGGTTCTCTGTAAACTCTGTGTTTATATTTCCATCAAAAGAAATAGTACCTTCTTCAGGGATGTGTAAACCAATTAAAGATTTTAAAAAAACCGTTTTCCCAGAACCACTTTGACCAATAATTAAGCTTGTTTTACCTGGATGAAAAGTTGCAGAAATACCTTTTAAAACTTTTACATCACCAAAACCTTTATGTAAATTTTTAACTTCTATCATTTTATGTTAGTAGCATTTGGGTTAAAAAATAATTCATAATTACAATTAAAATGGTGGTCCAAACAACAGATTGTGTACTTGCTCTACCAACTGCAATAGACCCTCCTTTTACATAATAACCATGATAAGCTGGGACTGTAGATATTAAAAAAGCAAAAATTAATGTTTTTACAATTGCATATACTAACAAAAATGGTTTAAAATCTATTTGAAGCCCTTCAATATAATCAACTCCAGAAAACAAACCTGTAGTTACACCTGCAATCCATCCTCCTAAAATACCTAAAAACATAGCTAAAAGTATTAAAAATGGATAAAATAAAACGGCTGCAAGAATTTTAGGTAATACTAAATGGTTTAAGGAGTTTATACCCATAACTTCTAACGCATCAATTTGTTCTGTAACACGCATTGTACCTATGCTAGATGTAATAAAAGAGCCAACTTTACCTGCTAAAATTATAGAACAAAAAGTGGGTGCAAACTCTAAAATAATAGAACGTTTTGCAGCAAAACCAACCAAAGATTTAGGAATAAATGGGTTTTCTAGATTCAAAACTGTTTGAATAGAAATTACACCTCCAATAAAAAAAGAAATAAACATAATAATTCCCAAAGACTTTAAGCCTAAGTCTTCTATTTCTTTAAAAAAAGCTTGATAAAAAACTTTAGAACGTTGTGGTTTTGTAAAAACACGACCTAACATTCTAAAATATTTACCAATATGTTCTATATAATTCATAGAATTAAATTTTATGCTAAAGTATTAAAATATCATTAATAGAGAGTTAAATTACCAATATCAAAATAAAAAATAATTACTTTTGATGTACATTAATTAATATCTGCTTTATGAAACGCAAATTCTTATTTAGTTTTTTACTACTTTTTTCTTTTCTTGCTTGCAAAAAACAAGAAAATTTACCTAAAACAAAATTAGTTATTGGTATAGTAATCGATCAAATGAGATACGATTATTTAACCAGATTTGTTGATAGATATGGTAATGATGGTTTTAAAAGAATTTTAAAAAATGGGTTTTCATTAGAAAATGCGCATTATAATTATATTCCAACTTATACAGCAGTTGGTCATACTTCTATTTATACAGGAACAACACCAAGCGAACATGGTATTATTTCTAACAATTGGTATGATAAATTCATAAAAAAATCTATTTACTGTGTAGATGACAATACCTACGAAACTGTTGGTAATAATAGTAAAAACGGAAAAAAATCCCCTAAAAGACTATACACTTCTACAATTACTGATCAATTGCATTTGGATCAGAATATGAAAGGTAAAACTCTAGGAATTTCCATAAAAGATCGTTCTGCAATTTTACCTGCTGGACATTCTGCAAATGCAGCTTATTGGTATGATGGAGGCAACTTTAATACTTGGATTACGAGTTCTTTCTATATGAACGAACTCCCAAAATGGGTAAAAGACTTTAATACTAATAATAAAGCAGACGAGTATTTAAACCAATCATGGGAAACACTTTATGATATAAAAACATATACAAATAGTAGAAAAGACGATAATATTTTTGAAGGAAAATTTAAAGGACAAGAAACACCAACTTTTCCTAAAGATTTAAAAAATTTACGTAAAAAGAATGGGAATTTTAGTTTGATAAAAACAATACCTGCTGGTAATACTTTTACAGTCGATTTTGCCAAAGCTGCCATTTTAGGAGAAGATTTAGGTAAAGATGATGATACAGATTTTTTAGCTTTGAGCTTTTCATCTACAGATTATATTGGTCATAAATACGGAGTTTCTGCCATAGAAACAGAAGATACTTATTTACGCTTAGATAAAGATTTAGCGGATTTATTTCAATTTCTAGACAAACAAGTTGGTAAAAATAATTATACACTATTTTTAACTGCAGATCATGCTGCTGTGCATGTGCCAGCTTATTTACAGTCTTTAAAAATTCCTGCTCATTATTTGAATACTAAAGATTTTAGAAATTCTATTTTAAAAATTACCAAGAAATACTTTAACTCGACAGAATTGATAGAAAATGTATCTAACTTTCAAATATTTTTAGATAAAGAAAAAATAGAATCTTTAAAATTAGATGTAAACACAGTAGCTCAAAAATTAGCTGATGAAGTTGTACTGTTTGATGGGATTTACAAAGCTGTAACTGCAAGAACTTTACAGACCACTCATTTTTCAACAGGAATTTTAAACTCGCTTCAAAATGGGTATAATCAAAAATTATCTGGTGATGTTTTAATGATTCCTAATCCAGCAACTCTAACTAGAGGAAGAACAGGCACAAGTCATGGTTCTGGTTATTCTTATGATACACATGTACCAATTATTTTTTATGGGAATGGAATCAAAAAAGGTACATCAACAAAAAGATATAATATTACAGATATTGCACCAACTATTGCGAATTTATTAAAAATTGAAGCTCCTAATGCAACCAATGGAGTTGTAATTGATGAAGTTTTAAAAAACAATTAAACTCTAAAATTAGAGCTTTGTTGATGTCTTTTAATCGCTTTTCTAGAAAGTAAAATTCCGATAAATAAAGAAACGAAAGCACCAATAGAAATTCCTGGAATAAAATTAATGAACAAGAAAAAATCATAAGCTCCATGAAATAAAATTGCCAATAATAAACCTAAAAAATTAAGTTGTGTTCTATTTTTAGAAAACTTTGCTTTTCCCATAAAAAACCCCATTAAAATGGCAAAAGTTGCGTGCGCTGGCACAGCTGTAAAAGCTCTAGTAATTCCTGTTGCAACTCCATATTGAAAAACATACAACACATTTTCTAAAGCTGCAAAACCCATAGAAACCATTACTGCATATACTATGCCATCAAAAGGTTCGTTAAATTCTTTGTTTTTTTGAGCATAATATCTAACAATTATATATTTAGAAAACTCTTCTACCAAAGCAACTACAAAAAATGCTTTTAAAAACTGTTGTAAAATACTAGTTTCATTGGTAAGTGGAATTAATTTAGCACCAATAGTTCCTAAAATAACCGTTATTAATATGCTTGCTGAAGCTCCTAATAAAAAGTTTTTGAACAAAAAACCAATAGGCTCTTTTTCAAATTTATCTTTAAAATAAATATATAGAATAATTATTGTTACAGGTGCAATTGCAATGAGCAGTAAATTCATTTTTTATTTTTTTGTCAGAAAAACTTCAGCCATCATGCAACGTGCGCTTCCACCACCACAAGTTTCTATGGTAGCTAATGAACTTGATATTATTTTGCAATGATTGTTTATTTGCGCTTTTTGAGATTGGGATAAACAATCAAAAGCAGCTTGGCTCATTATTAAAAAACGTTCTTCATTTTTACCACGAACTTGCAACATATTTCCAGCAAAATTATTCATTTGTGCTTCTGTTATGTCAATCACTTTTTTACCATCTTCTTTTAAATGTTTTAGCACGTTTTTGCGTTCTTTTTTATCATCAATTGTAGATAAACAAACAATTACAAAAGTTTCTGCAACACACATCATAACATTAGTATGATAAATGGCTTCTCTCCTGTCTTCTAATGTTTGATTTGCTGTAAAAATTACTGGTAAATACTCAAAATCTTCGCAAAATTCTATAAATAACTCCTCATCTGCTCTTGGTGATAATGCACAGTAAGCTTTTTTATTTTCTCTATCTAAAATCATACTTCCTGTACCTTCTAAAAAGATTTCATCCTCTTCTGCAGTAGTATAATCTACTACATTTTCTATTAAAAAACCCTCATTTTCTAATTGTTCTAAAATATCTTCTCTTCTTTCTAAACGTCTATTTTTTGCAAACATTGGGTAGATTGCAACTGTACCATTTGCGTGAAAAGAAATCCAGTTATTAGGAAAAATAGAATCTGGTGTGTCAAATTCTTTGGTATCAGAAACTACAACAACGTTTATGCCAAAACTTCTTAATTTTAAGACATAAGTATCAAATTCTTGTTGAGCTTTGCTATTTATTTCGTCATTTTTTAAGTGAATATCTTCCTGAAAATAGTTATTTACAGCAGTTTGCTCATTCTTCCTAAAGTTTATAGGACGAATCATTAAAATAGTATTCGTAGTTTGTTGCATCTCTTTTTGATTAATTCGCAAAATTATGCTTTTTTATGTTGATATTATTGACAACTATTAAATATTAATCATACTTACATTTAAACTACCTTTGTCACAAAAAAATAAATGCAGTTTTCTGATTTTTCTATCAATAAATCTATCTTAAAAGCGGTTGCCAAAGAAAGGTTTCATACGCCAACTTTAGTACAACAAAAAGCCATTCCTTTAATTTTAAACAAGAAAAATGTTTTGGTTTCTGCACAGACTGGCACAGGAAAGACTGCTGCTTTTGCATTGCCAATTTTGCAACTTTTGTTTGATAAACAAGATGCTGAAAAAGGAGAAAAAAAAATAAAATCTGTTATTATTACTCCAACTCGTGAATTGGCTATTCAAATTTTAGAAAATTTTAAAAATTTTAGCGAGTTTACAAACCTGAGAACTACTGCTGTTTTTGGTGGTGTTTCTTTAGAACCTCAAAAAGAAATTTTAGCAAAAGGAGTAGATATTTTAATTGCAACTTCTGGAAGATTAATAGACTTGCAAATGCAAGGAAATGTTGATTTAAGTTTTGTAGAAATATTTGTTTTAGATGAAGCTGATTTGATGTTAGATATGGGTTTTATCAAAGATGTAAAAAAGATAGAAAGTTTATGTCCTAAAAAGAAACAAACACTTCTTTTTTCTGCTACAATACCTGATAAAATTGCTGAATTAGCAAAAATAACCTTAAGCAATCCTGTAAAAATTGAAATAAACCCAGAAGAAACTACTGCAAAAAACATTGGTCAGTTATTGTACTATTTGCCAAAAAAGAATAAAACAGATTTGTGTTTGCATTTATTAAGAAACACCATTAACGGTAAAATAATTATTTTTAGACGCACAAAATTTGGCGTTGATAAACTAGAAGAATCTCTCATTAAAAATGGCTATAAAGTTGCGAGTATTCATGGAGATAAAAGTCAAATCATTAGAAATAAAGCTATTGAAGATTTTAAAAACAAAAAAGCTCATATTTTAATTGCAACTGATGTTGCTGCAAGAGGAATTGACATTGTAAATGTAGATGCAATTATAAATTTTGACATACCAAATGTATCAGAAACCTACGTTCATAGAATTGGTAGAACTGGTAGAGCTGGTAAATCTGGTATTGCTTTTTCCTTCTGTTCTCCTGATGAAAATAGTTACATAAAAGACATAGAAACTTTAATTGAAAAACAAATTAAAGTAATTGATGAACATCCTTATCTAATTACAAAACCAAAACACAAAAAGAAACAACCAAATACGATTAGTAAACATAAAAAAGGTAGAAAATCTGAAGCTTCTAAAAAGAAAAAGAAACGTTGGTATTAACTTATTTAATAAATTTTATAAAATAATTAGGTTTTATTTTTTGTAACTAATTAATTAAGTGCAATCTAAAAGTAAATTAAGATTTGCAATAAATATTAATGCACAGATTTTTTTATACACTATAATTTTATTAATTTTTTGCCATAAAAATTGTTGCAAAACTCAAAAAACATTCTATATTTGCAGCTCTTTACCACGCGAAAGTAGCTCAGTTGGTAGAGCGTCAGCCTTCCAAGCTGAATGTCGCCAGTTCGAACCTGGTCTTTCGCTCTAAAGACTTTATTAGAAATAATAGAGTCTTTTTTTGCTTTAAATTTATTTTTACAACTCTTTCAATTTATCACCAAAAAGTAATAACAACACAATTGGAATTCCTAAAGCTATTACCAGAATTTTATTTGTACTAAATATTGAAGGATTTAACAATAAAGTAGCTGCAAAACCTCCTATTGCACCTCCTAAATGTGCAGAATGACCAACATTACCCAATTGTTTTTTCATTCCGTAAATAGAATACAATAAATAACCTACACCAAAAACATAACCTGGCATTGGAATTGCAAAAAATAATAGTAATTGCATATCAGGAAAAAGCAAAATTGATGAATACACAATACCAGAAACAGCGCCAGAAGCACCTACAGCACTGTAATAAGGTTCATTTTTATGATAATTTAAAGAATATAAACTACCAAATAGTAAGCTTACAAAATAGATGATTAAAAAATTAGGAGTTCCTAAAATTTTGGCAACAATATCACCAAAAAGATATAAAGCATACATATTAAAACCTAAATGCATCCAATCTACGTGCAAAAAACCAGAGGTTAAAGTTCTTAGTTTTTCACCAGAAATAATTTTACCTACCTGAAATTTGTATTTATCTAAGAAAGAATAATCATTAAACCCTTTCATAGAAACTAATACGTTTGCTATAATTATTAATAAAACTGCTTGATTTATACCATTCATCATATAACAAACATACTAAAAATGAAGTGGTTTATACTATATCATTTTAAATTTATATCCGATATTTGCAACATTAAAATAATTATGAAGTTTTTAGTTTACGGCATTTTTTATCCTATTATTTGGTTGTTTTCTAAACTGCCTTTTAGAGTACTGTACTTAATTTCTGATATCTTTTTTTTCTTTGTTTTTTTTATTTTTAAATACAGGAAAACAGTTGTTTTCTCTAATTTAAAATTGGCATTCCCAGAAAAAACTGAGGACGAATTGCAAAAAATTCAAAAAAAATTCTATCACTATTTTATAGATTTCTTTATAGAAAGTTTAAAATCATTGACTATTTCTGATAAAGAAATTAAAAAAAGATATCATTTTAAAAATATTGACCTAATTAATGAGTTATATAAAAACAATAGAAGTATTGCTTTAATGATGGCTCATTATGGAAACTGGGAGTGGATTAGTAGTTTGCCTCTTCACACAAAAATAGATACTTATGCTTCCTACACAAAAGTGAGTAATATCTATTTTGAACAAATTGTCAAAAATTATAGAAGCAAATTTGGTATGTTTTTAACAAAATCTGTAGATACAACAAAAACGATTTTATTAAATCATAAAAAAGGGAAACAAAGTTTATTTGTTTTAATATCTGACCAATCTCCTCAATTAGGAAAAACCCAATATTGGCGTAGTTTTTTCGATATTAAAGTACCAGTATTTACAGGTGCAGATTTAATTGCTAGAAAATTTGATTTTGCTGTGGTGAATGCAAACGTAAAAAGAACAAAAAGAGGTTTTTATGAAATCGATTTTGATTTAATTACTGACAATGCAAAAGAATTACCTAAACATAAAGTGATTGATGTGTATACAGAAATGATTGAAAAACACATTAAAAAACAACCTGAATTTTATTTATGGTCTCATAAGAGATTTAAGCATAAAGACAAATTTGAAGAATGGGAAAAATCGAAAAAAACAACAATGAAAAAGTAGTTTTCTTAAACTATTTTTAATTTAAAAATTATGCAAAAACTTATTTTTTACATTGCCTACCCAATTTTATGGTTACTTTCTACTTTACCAATGCCTATTCTTTATATAATTTCTGATTTTGTTTTTGGATTGATGTATTATGTTTTTGGGTATAGAAAAGAAGTTATTTTCGGAAACTTAAAAACTGCCTTTCCAGAAAAATCTGAAAATGAAATTAAAAGTATTGCTAAAAAATTCTACAATCACCTAACTGATATATTTTTAGAAAGCTTAAAAACTTTATCTATTTCTAAGAAAGAAGTTAAAAAAAGATATACATATAAAAACCCAGAATTAGTTAATAAATACATTGCAGAAGGAAAAAGTATTGCTTTGGTTGGTGCTCATTTAGCCAATTGGGAATGGTCTGTAAGTTTGCCTTTGGTATTAGACACAACTGTTTTTGGTGCTTACAACAAATTAAGAAATGAAACTTTTGAATATAAACTGAAAGAAAAAAGAGAAAAATTTGGTGTTAAAGGTGTAAGAACTTCAGATTTTATTGGGATGATAAAGAGTAATTTTGAAAATAAAATTCCGGGAGCTTACATTTTACTTAGTGACCAATCTCCTATGATTCCCAAAACATTTTATTGGAGCAAATTTTTTGGAGTAAAAGTACCTATTCATACAGGTGCAGAAATGCTTGCAAAAAAGTATGATTTAGTAGTGATTAATTACAGAGCTAAAAAAATAAAAAGAGGTTATTATGAGGCTGATTTTGAATTAATTACTGACACCCCAAATGATTTTAAAAATTTTGAAATTTCTGACAAATATTTAAAAATTACAGAAAGAAATATAAAAGAACAACCAGCCCTTTATTTATGGTCTCACAAAAGATTTAAGCATAAAGATAGGTATGAAGAATGGCAAAAACTGATGGCTAAAAGAAAACAAAAAAAGTAATTTTTAAAACTTGTTACCAAAATCTAAACCTGCCACCAATTAAAATATTGTTCTGTAAAAAGAAAAAATCTTGAGAAGCCCTATCAGATGAATTTGCTTTTATATTAATATTTGGCATATTAATATAGCCTCCTTTTAAATCCGTTTGAATAAAAAAATGTTTTAAGAAGGTAATATTTAATCCTGCTCCTAAAGATACTCCATAACCAGCAATATTAAATTCGTCATTCCTTTGGGTTCCTAAAAGTGTAATATCTGTTTTTGGGTATAAAAAACCTGCTCCAACTCCTTCCGTTAAATTTATTTGTAAGTTTTTGGATTCTAAACCAAACCAGCTACTAATATCGTCAAAACGATATACTTCTACATTTACATAGTTTAAACCATCTGTATGTTCTAAGCGTAAAAAATCTTCTGTAAGCTGTACTTCTTGACCAGTATAAACCCCATCATATTTTGTGTTTCCGATGTTTATGTTTCCATTTATATTTACAAATTGATCGTTATCTACTACATATTTCATATGATCTACACCTACTGAAATTGTGTAATGTTCTTTAAAAAAATATCCAATTCTAAAATTTGTTTGTGGCTTTGTAATATTTTTTATACCAAAATATTTACTAAAAGAAAACTTTGAAGGTGTATCTGCTGCTGTAACATTTTGCAATGTAAAGTCATAATTACTTCCTTTAAAATTTATATTTGAATTGGTATAGCTTGCCCAGTTCCAACCCCAATAAAGATAAAATTTACCTTTATTAGTTACCTTATTGTTGTCTTGAGCACTAATAGAAAATACACAAAAAAATAAAAAAGCTAAGAGTATTTTTTTTAAAATCATTATGCAATAATTGCTTTAATTTCATTAATAAAACGTTCTGCTAAAGCATCTGCTGCTGCTTGAGATTTTGCTTCTGTATAAATTCTGATAATTGGCTCTGTATTCGATTTACGTAGGTGAATCCACTCTTCTGCAAAATCTATTTTTACACCATCTATTGTATTTACATCTTCATTTTTATACGTTGATGCCATTTTTTCTAAAATCTCATCTACGTTAATTTCTGGTGTTAATTCTATTTTATTTTTACTCATAAAATAACTAGGATACGAATCTCTTAAAGCTTTACAAGAAATCTTTTTGTTTGCCAAATGTGATAAAAATAAAGCAACACCTACTAAAGAATCTCGTCCATAATGAGAAGCTGGGTAAATGATACCTCCATTACCTTCTCCACCAATTACAGTGTTGGTTTCTTTCATTTTAATAACCACATTTACTTCTCCAACTGCAGAAGCAGTGTAGGTTCCTCCATGCTTTTGAGTAACATCTCTTAAAGCTCTAGAAGATGATAAGTTAGAAACGGTATTCCCTCCTTTTAACTTACCTAACACGTAATCTGCACAAGCTACTAAAGTATATTCTTCTCCAAACATAGAACCATCTTCAGAAATTAAAGCAAGTCTGTCTACATCTGGATCTACTACAATTCCAAAATCTGCTTTTTCTTTTACAACCAATTCAGAAATTGCTGTTAAGTGTTCTTTTAAAGGTTCTGGGTTATGAGGAAATTGTCCATTAGGAGTACAATATAATTCTACACACTCTACATTTAACTCTTTTAATAAAGCAGGAATAAAAATACCTCCTGTAGAGTTTACACCATCTACAACTACTTTAAAGTTTGCTTTTTTTATAGCTTCTACATCTACTAATTCTAAGTTTAAAACTTCTTGAATGTGTTTGTCTAAATATGAATTGTCTTTGGTATAACTTCCTAAATCGTCTACTTCTGCAAAAGAGAAATCTTCAGATTCTGCTAATTCAAGAATTTTTACTCCTTCTGCTCCGTTTAAAAACTCTCCTTTTTCGTTTAATAATTTTAAAGCATTCCACTGTTTTGGATTGTGAGAAGCTGGTAAAATAATTCCACGATCAGCATTTTCTAAAGGCACAGCAACTTCTACTGTTGGTGTGGTTGATAAACCTAAATCTACAACATCAATTCCTAAACCAACTAAAGTATTTGCAACTAAACTAGAAATCATTTTACCCGAAATTCTGGCATCTCTACCAATAACAACTTTGATTTCTTTTTTGTCTTTATTTCTATTTTTTATAAATGCACCATAAGCAGATGCAAATTTTACGGCATCTATTGGTGTTAAATTATCAGCAGTTTTTCCGCCAATGGTTCCTCTAATTCCTGATATTGATTTTATTAATGTCATACGTCTTTTTTAAGCTGCACAAAGATAAATTTATTAAATGATAAAATAAATTAGTAAGTAATAAATTTTGGAGTTGCTAAAAGTTAGCAAAAAGTTGCGTTAGGGATTGAAATGACATCCTTTTTGCTTTTCGCAAAAAGATATAATGGAAAGCCCGACCTTTTTTGGTAACGCCCAAAAAATAGTTAGTAGTATTCTGTTGCAGTTTACAGTTATATGGTTTACAGATGCTGAAAACAAGTTCAGCACAAAGAAAAACCCGATACAAATTGTATCGGGTTTATGATATAAATATCAGCTTTTAGCTAATAAGAAAAAATATTACTTCTTCTTTTTTGCGCCAGCTTCCATTTTCTTTTTTAAGTCTGCAAGACCACCAATATCTCCTAAGGTAGTTTTTTCTGCTTCTGCTGCTTTTTTAACGGCTGCTTTCACATTTCTTTGTTCTTGCTCTTTAAAGATAGATGTATGAGAAACTACTACTCTTCTGTATTCTTTAGAAAATTCTAAAACAATAAAGTCTGTAGTGTCTCCTTTTCCTAATTTAGAACCATCTTCTTTTTCTAAGAATCTTGTTGGTGCAAAACCTTCTACTCCACCAGGTAAAGTTACAGTTGCGCCTTTATCATTCTTTTCTTTGATTGTTCCTTCATGTTTAGAACCGATTGCAAACGTAGCTTCATGCTCATCCCAAGGGTTTTCTTGAGTTTGTTTATGACCTAAGTTTAACTTTCTGTTCTCTACGTCTAATTCTAATACTTGTACTTCTAGTTTGTCTCCAACAGTTACAAAGTCTGATGGATGCTTCACTTTCTTAGTCCAAGATAAATCAGAGATATATACTAAACCATCTATACCTTCTTCTAATTCTACAAACACACCAAAGTTTGTGTAATTTCTTACAGTACCTGTATGTGTAGAACCAACTGGATATTTAGTTGTAATATCTGTCCAAGGATCTGGGTGTAATTGTTTGATACCTAAAGACATTTTACGGTCTTCTCTATCTAAAGTTAAGATTTGAGCTTCAACTTTATCTCCAACTTTCACGAAATCTTGTGCAGAACGTAAATGAGTTGACCAAGACATTTCAGAAACGTGAATTAACCCTTCTACTCCTTGCTCTACTTCTACAAATGCTCCATAATCAGCTAAAACAACAACTTCTCCTGTTACTTTATCACCAATTTTTAAATCAGTATTTAAAGCTTCCCAAGGATGAGCAGATAATTGTTTTAAACCTAATTGGATTCTAGATTTGTTATCATCAAAATCTAAAATTACAACGTTTAATTTTTGATCTAATTCTACAACCTCATTAGGATGATTGATTCTAGACCAAGATAAATCTGTAATATGTACTAATCCGTCTACACCACCTAAATCTACAAACACACCATAAGAAGTAATGTTTTTAACAACACCTTCTAATACTTGTCCTTTTTCTAATTGGCCAATGATTTCTTTTTTCTGTAATTCAATATCAGCTTCAATAAGTGCTTTATGAGATACAACAACGTTTTTAAATTCGTGGTTGATTTTCACAACTTTGAATTCCATTGTTTTTTCTACATATTGATCGTAATCTCTAATTGGCTTCACGTCAATTTGAGATCCTGGTAAAAATGCTTCGATTCCGAAAACATCTACAATCATACCACCTCTAGTTCTACATTTAACGAATCCGTTAACTACTTCACCAGTTTCATGAGCATTATTAACACGTTCCCATGCTTTAATTACTCTTGCTTTTTTGTGAGATAATACTAATTGACCAGAAGAATCTTCTCTTTTGTCAACCAATACTTCTACAGTATCACCAACTGCTAAACCTTGGTTATAACGAAATTCATTTAAAGAAATAACGCCTTCAGATTTAGAATTGATATCTATAATAGCATCTCTTTCTGTAATTCTGATAACTGTTCCTTCGATTACATCACGCTCGTTTACGAAACCTACTGTTCCTACTAACGCTTCTTCAAAAGCTTTTAGTTTTTCTTCATCAACTTCATCAATACCTTCTTCGTATTTGTGCCAGTTAAAATCTGCTAAAAATTGTTTTGGATCTTGTTTTTCTTCTACAACAGGAGTTGTTGCTTCAGTTTCTTGTACTTCAGTAGCAACTACTTGCTCTTCAGTGTTTTTAGTTTCTTCAGACATATGTCTAAAATAATTTTGTATCTTATTGTTTTACAGATTTTTAACGATAAAAACGCAAAGAGTTGTTTTTATAAATTTTAGTTTAAAATTCCTTTTTTAAATCTGTTATCGTAAAAAGGAGTGCAAATTTACAAAATTTCCTTGATTTATAAACACTTACAATTAAAATATTTCTTTTTATTGTGATTATATTTGCATTGAAAATCAAAAACTTATGAAAACTGTCTTAAAAATATTTCTTCTTTTTTTATTATTGATGAATTTCGGCTGCAAAAACGAATCAACATCAATAGTAAAACACCATAAATCTCACGAAAAAAGCAGGCAAAACGTTCCTTTTTCTGATGCTGTTCAAGTTGATAATTTATATTTTTTAACTGGTCAAATTGGGAAAAATCATAAAATAGGGAAAATTGTAGAAGGAGGAATTGAAGCAGAAACTAAACAAACTATAAAAAACATTGAGGCTGTCTTAAAACATCATAATTTAAACTTAAAAGATGTTGTAAAATGTACTGTTATTCTTTCTAATATTAAAGATTTCTCAAAAATGAACACAATTTATCGTACTTTTTTTACCGATAATTTACCTGCAAGAACTACATTTGCAGCCAATTTAGTGGCAGGCGCAAAAATTGAAATTGAAGTAGTTGCTGCAAGAAAGTAGATGATGGATAAAAAAACACAAGATTTAGTTGATAAAGGAATAATGCTTCCACTTATGGAAGAGTTTTACACCATTCAAGGTGAAGGTTCACATACAGGAACTGCTGCTTATTTTATTAGAGTTGGTGGTTGTGATGTGGGTTGTCATTGGTGTGATGTTAAAGAAAGTTGGAATGCAGATTTGCACCCACCAACTTTGGCAGACACTATTGTTCAAAACGTTAAAAAATATGCGAATACTGTTGTTATTACTGGTGGTGAGCCATTAATGTGGTCTATGAATTATATTACTAAAAAACTTCAAGAAAGCCATATTAAAACTCATATTGAAACTTCTGGAGCCTATTCTTTTTCTGGAAAATGGGATTGGTTTTGTTTATCACCAAAGAAAACAAAATTGCCAATTCAAGAAAATTACAGAGAGGCAGATGAGTTAAAAATGATTATCCACAATAAATCTGATTTCGAATTTGCAGAAGAACAAGCTGCTAAAGTGGGTAAGAAATGTCAGTTATTTTTACAACCAGAATGGAAAAAAAAAAAAAAAATGACAGAAGAAATTGTAGAATATGTGATGAAAAATCCGAAATGGAAAATTTCTTTACAGACGCATAAATACTTAAATATTCCTTAATATTTATATTTGAAGCTATTTCCAGCTTTCCACTATATCTTTTTGTAAAAACAAAAAGGATGTCGTTTCAATCTGGGCTAAGCTTGTTTGTAAATTTCTAACTTTCTTGAAGTTTTCTATCTACTAAAGTACAAATTCTCTCAAATTGTTCTTTAATTCCCATATCAGAATTATCAAATTCAATAGCATCATCTGCCATAATTAAAGGGGAATCTTTTCTTGTAGAATCTATTCTATCTCGTTCTTCAACATTAAAAAGAATCTCTTCAAAAGTTACTTTATCTCCTCTATCAAGTAATTCTTTATAACGTCTTGTGGCTCTTTTATCAGCTGAAGCTGTCATAAATAATTTTAATTCAGCATTAGGAAAAACAACAGTTCCAATATCTCTACCATCCATAACAATTCCGCTATTTTCTCCCATTTTTTGTTGTTCAGCTACTAGCTTTTTTCGAACTTCAGAAATGGTGGCAACTTTACTAACTAATTGAGAAACTTCTAAAGTCCTAATTTCTTTCTCTACATTTATTCCGTTCAAAAACATTTCTGCAAAACCTAATTCTTTATTAAATACAAAAGAAAGAGAAACATCATTTAAATTTGAAATTAGTTCTTTATCATTTAAAAAGCCTTTACCTACAAAGTAATTCTGTTTAGCAAAAAGAGAAACTGCTCTATACATTGCACCAGTATCAACATAAATATAATTATACTTTTTAGCTAATAATTTAGCAATAGTACTTTTTCCAGTAGATGAAAATCCATCAATTGCTATGATAATCTTTTTATTCATTTTATCTAGTTCTGTCTAAATCAATCAATAAGCTAAAAGTACTTGCATTAGTTGCTGAATGGTATTTAGAATATGCGTAATTAAATTTAAATTTATTCATTTTAATTCCAAATCCAAAAGAAATTCCACTAAATGTTCTAGCGTTTTGTAATTTTAATTCTGCTGCTCTTCTAAAATTATAACCAACTCTAATATTTATAGCACTTTTAGGAAATAATTCTGCACCAATTACAAAATGCCTTAAAGCGTTTCCTAAAAAGCCAACTTCTTCAGAAGTAACATTCCCTTCTAAATCAGTTGTCTGATCTGATGGGTTTGCAACAGAAATATCCCATTGTTGTAAATTATCTAATGTACCATACCATTTTAATGGTACGTGTTCTAATTGATAAGAAGCTCCTAAAGCTAATTTAAAAGGTAAGCTTTCTTGAACACCATTAAAAGTCTGAATTTGTGTTCCGATATTCCTTGCAACAAAAGTAATTGCAAAAGGTTTATAAGGGTTATTATAAAGTAAAGCTAAATCTGTTGAAATTCCTGTTGATGAAAAGTTTGCAATATTAGAATTAATTACTCTAATATTAGAACCAAAATATAAATTTGTATTAGGAATATTAATAGCATAACCAACAGAAACTGCAATATCATTTGCATTAAAATTACCATTTTCATTACCTTTCTCATCTGCACCAATTAAAGTACCATAATCAAGATATTTTATACTCCCGTGAATTGTTCCAAACCTTCTTGATATAATTTTTGCATAACTTACTGAGCCAATATTGATTCCTGCTAAATAACTGGTGTAATTAACAGAAAGTTTGTTATCGATATTATCGTTAATTACGGAAGGATTCCATATTGGCTGATTAACATCATCCAAAAGAGTTAAAACTTCTCCACCTAATGCTATTTGCCTTGCTGAAGTAGATAAATTTAAAAATTGATATACATTTTGACCACCAACTTGTGCTTTTACAGAGCAAATTAAAGTTAAAAAACAAACAATTATAAAATTTTTATGATTCATTTTTATATAAACAAACAATTATAAAATATATAACGAAAATACTTTAATATATTACAGTAATATACACTTCTATGTATAAAAAAACCTCATATCTTACGATATGAGGTTTTATATATACTGAAAAAGTCAGTATTAAAGAAAGGCGGCGACCTACTCTCCCACATAAATGCAGTACCATCGGCGCTATTGGGCTTAACTTCTCTGTTCGAGATGGGAAGAGGTGAGCCCCAATGCAATAACCACCCTAAGTTTTTAGTAATTAGTGTTTAGTTTTTAGACGTTAGTATCACTAACAACCAATAACTATTAACTAACAACTGCAAGCATAACTTGCGTAAAAGTTAACATATGGTAAAATAATATTGTAAGTTTCGTATTAAAAAAGAGTTGTCTCTCACCGTCTTGCAACGGTGAGAAGCGTACATAAGTCTATGGGTTATTAGTATCACTCGGCTATGACATTACTGCCTTTACACCTATGACCTATCAACGTGGTAATCTCCCACGACCCTTTAAAGAAATCTCATCTTGTGGTGGGTTTCGCGCTTATATGCTTTCAGCGCTTATCCC
>JBGCFX010000240.1:0-8843 GCA_045110395.1 Polaribacter sp. | reverse complement strand
GTTTAATTCCGTATTTTCAAAAAACACCAATAGCAATAAATGGTTTTTAGACAAAGCTCTTAAATAGGGGAGTTGTCTTTTTAAACCATCCATAGTTTCGAAGTTTGTGTAGATAATTAACAAACTTCTGTGTGTTATTTTTCTTTTGATTACTGCATATAATGTACTAAAATCAGATTCAGAAAAATCTGTTTTTATGTTATGTAATGCTTCTGAAATTAGACGCATTTGTGAGTTTCTTTTTTCTGCAACTACCCAATCTTCTAATTTTGTAGAAAAAGATAACATCCCAGCTTTGTCTTGCTTCCTTAAAATTACATTGCTAATTCCCAAAGTGGCATTTATGGCATAATCTAATAAACTTAAATTGTTAAAATGCATTTGCATTGCACGTCCTTTGTCTATGATAGAATAAACAGGTTGCGATTTTTCTTCTACAAATTGATTGATCATCAATTGATTTCTTTTTGCAGTCGCTTTCCAGTTTAAAGAACGAATATCATCACCAGAAACATATTCTTTAATTTGTTCAAACTCTAAAGAATGCCCAATTCTGCGTATTTTTTTAGAACCATAAGCTGTAGATTTATTATTGAAAGCTTTAAAATCGAAATCTCTTAATTTTAAAAATGATGGATAGCATTTTAGCTCTTTTTCTTCACCTAAAACATATTTTTTAGTCACTAATTGCAAAGGAGAATTTGCATATATATTGATATGACCAAATAAGTAAACACCTCTTTCTGTTGGTCTTAAATCATAATGAATGGTTTTGTCTCGCTTATTTTGTAAAATAATATCGAACTTAAAATCTCTTTTTTGAAATTGATAAGGCAATTCTTCAATAATAGATAAGTGTGCAGCAAAAGAATACTTGTTTTGTATTTGTAAAGTTATTTTATTAGCATCTCCATTAGACAATCTTTCTGGTAAAAAACGTTGTACAGTAATTCCTTTTTTGGTTTTGTAGAGAATTAGTACGTCAACTAAAACTAATAAAATCAACATAAAAAGCAACACTTTAGAAACTTCAAAAAATATAGGAACAAAAAAACCAACCACAAATAATAGTGCAATAGTTCCTAATGCATAGAAAAAGCGATTGTTTAAAAATAAAGTGTTGTAAAAGTGTTTCAAGGTATTGTGTAACTGTTTTATTGTGTAACTGTTTAATTGTTTAATCGTGTAATTTAAACTAACAACCAATAACCATAAACTATCTTGGTATTTCTACTGCCTCTATAATTTGTTCTATAATTTGTTTGCTTGTTAAACCTTCCATTTCTCTTTCTGGAGTTACTATAACTCTGTGATTTAAAACAGGAATTGTTGCTTTTTTAATATCTTCTGGAGTAACAAAATCTCTATTTTCTATAGCTGCAAAAGCTTTAGAAGCCTTTAAAATTGCAATACTAGCTCTTGGTGAAGCTCCTAAATATAAAAACGAATTAGAACGTGTATTTACTACAATATTAGAAATGTATTTCAGTAAATTTTCATCAATTTTAATTTGATTGATTAAATTACGAAACGCAACTATTTGATCACCAGAAATTACGGGTTCTATTTTGCTAATTTTAGTCACATTTTCTAAAGCCTGTTCTTTTAATAGAATAGAAAATTCTTCTTCAGCATTAGGATAATCTACACTAATTTTGAATAAAAAACGATCTAATTGTGCTTCTGGTAGTCTGTACGTTCCTTCTTGTTCTATAGGGTTTTGTGTCGCTAAAACTACAAAAGGAGGAGTCATTTTATAGGTAGTGCCATCCATTGTAATTTGTTTTTCTTCCATCACTTCAAACAAAGCAGCTTGAGTTTTTGCAGGTGCTCTGTTAATTTCATCAATTAACACCATATTCGAAAAAACTGGACCTTTTTTAAATTCGAATTCAGACGTTTTTACATTAAAAACAGAGGTTCCTAAAATATCTGAAGGCATTAAATCTGGCGTAAACTGAATTCTACTAAAATCTACAGTAATGGTTTTAGACAAAAGTTTTGCGGTTATTGTTTTTGCAACTCCAGGAACACCTTCTATTAAAACGTGGCCATCAGAAAGTAGGGCAACAATAAGCAAATCCATCATTTCTTTTTGCCCAACAATTACTTTTTGCAATTGTTGTTTTATGTTAAAAACACTTTCTTGTAATTCAGACAAATCTATTCTACTTTCAAAAGCTAAATTGTCTTGTGTTTCTTCATTATTTGGTGTTTCCATATCTTATTTGTTAAAGAATTTTTCTATCATTTTATACAACCCAATCAACTCTTCTTCAGAACATTCTGCTCTTTTGTTTAAAGTAATAATTGTATTGATTAAGTATTTTGTTCTCTGTAAATCGTTTCCAGATTTAGATGCTAATTTCTGCATAAATTCTGAATTCAAATTAGAGGTGTCTAATAAATATTTTGTTCTTACTTTTTCTAAAAAATAGGCGATTTTTTTATCAACTAAATTCTTATGATCTTGCTCTTTTAAATACAAATTTGCAATGGTTTGCGTAAATGCTACAGTAGAGTTTTGCAATGGTTTTATAATAGGAATTGCGCGTTGTTTTCTTCTGGCATTAAAAAGCATAAATAATAACAAACCTGCTAAAGCAACAAACAAAAACCAAGTTAAGGTTTGGTGCTCTAAAAAGAATTTAAAAATATTGTTTTTATCTTTAGGTCTATTGCTGTATTTACTCGATTTTATCATTGGATCCCAAAGTACATCTGCATTTGGTAAATAAGAAAAAACGTTTTCTGTATAGGTAGCTTCGTCTTTTAATAAGTAGTAATTTGTAAATGCAATAGGCTGAATATGCAAGTAAAATGCACCTTTACCATAATGAATTTTTACAAAATTTGGCACTTGTTCTCCACCAACTTCTATGGTTCCTAAAACGCTTGTGGTATTTTCATTGTATTCTAAAAAATAGTTTCTTCTGATGTTTCTATCAAACTCGAATTTAGTTTTAGAAAATGCTTCGTTTTTTAAGAAGAAAGTCCCTTTTAGTGCTTTTAAACCTTTAATGGTATTGATTTTATCATCTAAATTATTGGTTGTAAAATTTAAAGCAGTTTGTAATGTGTCTTTAAAGCTATTAAAGGCTAGAAATGCATTATTTCCATTTTCTACAAATTTTAAGAGCGAATTTATACCATCATTATTTATTTTATAACTGCTGTATTTTATGCTGATGTAATTCTTTTTAGGAATCGTTTCATCATCATTTTTAAAGATTAAATAATCGTGAATATTTTCTTTTAAAAGTGTAATTTCATTATTTTCAAAGAGGTTTGAAGCTTCTTGGTAAACAATATAAGTACCAAAAGGACTTTTTTCTTTTTCTCTAAAATTTTCTCTCCAATTGGTTTTACAACTCATAAAAGCCAATAGAAGTAGGAGAGGAGCGTATTTTTTTAAATTAGCTATATACATTATCTTAAAGTGGTTTTAAAAGATTTGTACTTTTTTTCTGCTAATTTAAAATTGGTTTCATCAATAGGAAAATCTCCATACCAAACATAAGAAAACACATAAGAAAGGTAAGAAAACTGGGTTCTAATGTCTTTGTTTTCAATCTCAAAAAGATATTCTGAATTGGTTTTATCTTTGTGATAATCGATTAATTTTTTATCAGACAATTGTTTTAAAACGGATAAATAATAATATCTAACAGCCAATTTATATTGTTTGTTATGAATGGCTTTTTGCAATAAACCTTCTATATCTGTTTCATTAATATCTTCTCCTTCATAAACTAACTTCTTAGTAGTTTTGGTTTTCTTTTTCCCGAATTTCCAGAAGTTTATTTCTGAGCCTAAAAATGTTTTTAAGATGATAAAAACAATAATCAACCCTAATAAAAAAGGGAATATATTACTGATAAAATAGATGAAGCCTTTTGTGAGTGACGCAAAAAATTGAGAGTTTTTTCTATTTTCTTCTGAACTTGTTTTAGGCTCTTTTTCAACTTCTTCAGTATATTTAAAAGCTTTGTCATCAGCATATTTTTCTTTTAAATCTTCAGTAAATGCTCGTTTTTCTGCATATTCAATGGTTTTGTTATATACAATTGTATCTGTAACTACTACAGAATCTTGTTTTTGCAGAAACGAACTGCCATAAAAGTTTAGGCTGATGAAAAATAAGCAATAGAAAATTTTATGTTTCATCAACGTAAATTGTATTTATTTGCCACTTTAAAAGGCAAGATTAAATAGTAATAGCTAATGGAAATCAAACAAAAAACAATAATTGTAAAAGAAAAAACAACAGGCATTGTATCAGAATACCTGGTAACATAACCTTCTAAAAAAGCTGCTAAAATTGTAAAAGGTATTGTACTAATAAAGATGTAAAATGCATTTTTCATTCCTATTTTAAAAGACTCGAAACGTTTTAAAGTACTAGGAAATAAGATACTTGCACCAATTATATAACCAGCTGCAGCTTCTATAATCATTGCAAAAATTTCATAAGTTCCATGAATCCAAATACCTTTTAAACTATCAAATAAACTATTATTTTGATAAAAAAATGCTTGAAAAACAGCCACCATAATTGCATTATAAACCACATAAAACCCTGTTCCTATTCCTAAAAACAACCCAGAAAGAAACATATTTAAGCCAACTCTTTGATTGTTGTCATAAATACCAATAAAAGAACCCCAATTGCTGCCACTTTTGTACACAGCCATTGCATCTCCATTTTCTATGTTTTCTAAAGTTTGATCTATATAATTATTCCCTAAAATTTGACGTGCAAATTCCCCATCATTAAAAGTAGATAATAAACCCACTAAAAAAAAGCCAAAGAAAACAATAAAAGAAAGGTAAATGTATTTGCGATATTGATAGGAGAGAAGTGGTACTTTGTCAAAAAAGAAGTACAAAAACACGTTTTTATCTCTTCTTTTAGAATGATATACTTTGTCGAAACTCGATTTTGCTAACTTATTTAAATAGGCTGTAACCTTACTTTTTGGGTAGTATGTTTGGGCATACACCAAATCGTTCATGATTTTTATATGAAGATTGGCTATGTCATCAGGACTTTTTTTCTTTTTATTTGAAATTACTTGTTCAAATTCAAGCCATTTTTCTTTATTTTGCTTTATAAAAGCGACTTCTCTCATTCAGAGCGAATTTACAGATTGTATGAAAAGACTCCAAATAAAAACGGCACAAAATGTAAACATTAATTTTACCCTTGCAAATGTTGGGCAAAGACTGTTGGCATTTATAATAGACAACGTTTTAAAGTTTGCCTATTACTATTTTGGCATCTTAGTTTTAGACATTGAGCTGCTAGAAAGAACTTTTGTGGGCGATAGTTGGTCCTTAAAAGCAGTAGGAGTATTATTTATGTTACCAGTCACATTTTATTCTTTATACACAGAATTGTTGTTAGATGGCCAAACCATTGGGAAAAAGTTTTTACAGTTAAAAGTGATAAATATTGATGGTTTTAAACCCTCTACAACCGATTTTATCATTCGTTGGTTTTTAAGAATCGTAGATTTTAATTTATTTATTTTACTTTTTATCTATATGATTTCTTTAGGATTAAATAATGAAATTGGTTTTGTAATGATATTACTATTAATAGGTAAAATGGTTGGTTTTTTGTTGATATTATTCACGAATAACAATCAACGATTTGGAGATATTATTGCAAATACAGTCGTTATTTATATGAAAGATGATGTTCAATTTTCTGAAACTATTTTAGAAGATATCTCTACAAAATATGTTCCAACATATCCTAATGTTATTTTATTATCAGATAATGATGCAAGAATTATTAAAAACACATTCAAATCTGCCAAGAAGTTTAACGATTATAAAACATTGATAAAACTCCGTTCTAAAATACAGGAAGTAACAGACATAAAATCGAAACATAAAAGTGATAAAGAATTTATAGATACTGTTTTAAAAGATTATAATTATTATACTCAAAATATGTAGTAAGATTTCCGTAAAAACTAGATATTATAGTATCTTTTAATATTTTCCAAAATTATTATAATAATCATAATTTAACACAATCATTTTTCTTTTATCTCTAAGAATTTAAGCAAAGCTTCATCTTATATTTATCTTTTTTAAAATATAGATAAATTTTATGAGTGCAATAGCAACAGTTACAACAGAACAACCACAATTAATAAACGCAATAGATACTATTTGGGTCGCAATTTGTGCAGCAATTATCTTCTTTATGGAAGGTGGTTTTGCGCTCTTAGAGGCAGGTTTTGTAAGATCTAAAAATGCAATGAGTATTATTGCCAAAGTTATTATAGATATCGTTTTTGGTGGAATCGCCTTTTATTTAGTTGGTTTCGGAATTGCTTACGGAAATTCTAATGGTTGGTTTGCTTTTGATATAGGAGTTACCACAGAAGATTTAGGTTTAGGATTAACAGTTTCTAACAAACTTTTTTGGTTTATTCAATTAGGGTTTGCAATTGCAGCCATTTCTATAGTTTCTGGTGCTGTAGCAGAACGTATGAAAATTTGGAGTTATGCCATTTATGTATTTATTTTCTGTGCTGTTATGTATCCTTTAGTTGCAAACTGGGTTTGGAATCCTGATGGATGGCTAGCAATAAGAGGTTTTAATGATTTTGCAGGTTCTGCAGCAGTGCATGCAATGGGTGGTTTTTCAGCTTTAGCAGCTGCCATTGTTTTAGGTCCAAGAATAGGCAAATACAAAAAAAACGGACAAGTAAATGCAATTCCTGGTCATAACTTACCATTAGCAGCTGTTGGTGCTTTTATTTTATGGTTTGGTTGGTTTGGCTTTAATCCTGGGTCTACATTAGGTGCAGTTGGTAATTGGGAATTAATTGGTACTGTTGCTACAAATACATTTTTAGCTTCTGCAGCAGGTGGAATTTCAACAATGTTTTATACCTATTTTAGATATGGACAAATAGACATTACAATGACCATAAATGGAGTTTTAGCTGGTTTAGTAGCCATTACTGCAGGTTGTAATGTTGTTGGACCAAATGCTGCCATTATTATTGGTTTAATTGCTGGTGTTTTGGTAGATGTAGCTGTTTTATATATTGATAAATTAAAAATTGATGATCCTGTAGGAGCAATTGCTGTGCATGGAGTAAATGGTTTATTTGGTGCTTTAGCAGTTGGATTATTTGCTACAGATGGTGGGTTATTTTTTGGAGGTGGTGCAGCAATGTTAGGCACACAAGCACTTGGTGTTTTAGTAATTGGTACATTTTCTTTTGTAGTAACTTTTATATTAATGAAAATAATGCAAAAAACTTTTGGAATCAGAATTTCTAAAAGAGAAGAATCTGCAGGTATAGATGCTGTATCATTTGGTGTAGAAGCATATTCTACTTTTGAGTAATATTTTAATGAACTAAATTTAAAGAAATGAAAAAAATTGAAGCAATTATAAGACCCTCAAAATTAAAAGATGTACAATTAGGCTTAAAATCAGCTGGTATTCCTTGTAATACTGTAATTCCTGTAAAAGGGAGTGGATTGCAAAAAACATACACAGAACGTTATAGAGGTACAGAACAATCTGTAATTTTGCAAACTAGAATTATGATTATTTGTATTGTTAGTGACGATAATCTTGAAACTGCCATAGATGTAATTTTAGACAATGCCTCAGAAAATCTTGTTGGTGATGGTAAAATATTTATTTATCCTGTAGAAGATGCTATTAGAATTAGAACTAGAACAAGAGGTATAGAAGCAATTAGATAGTATTTATATTATAATTTAAAAGTGTATTTGTTTATACTCTTAAATTTACTATTTAACATAATGTAAATTATAGTACATTTTTAATTATGGATTATCCTGTGGATGATTCATAATTAAAAGCTATTTAGAACAGTTTGGGGGTGTTTTAATATTCGTCAAAAAGTGTTAATGAAACTTGTTTATAAATCTCATATTTGGAGATTTTAAAGAAATTCTTTCAAATACGTTAATTATAAGAAACTTTAGAGATATCTAATTTGTAGCAATAATTCGACATTATGTTAAATTGCCTCTTGCCATAAACGCTCGATTGTTTTTTAAAAATAATTATGCTACGCAGTAATTTTTTTAAACACAATTTTCCAACGCTTGCCACAACACAAAAGCTAATTTTTAGATTCCTTCAAAATTTGTAATGTCAATTAAAATTGTACTGTAATTTTTTTCTAATAACATTTTCGTCAAATTTCCACAAGAGCATAAATTTCATGAAATCGAGTTTTTACGAGATTCACGAACTCCTTTAAAATCTTAAGAATTA
Organism: Polaribacter sp.; assembly: GCA_045110395.1. Classification (GTDB taxonomy): domain Bacteria; phylum Bacteroidota; class Bacteroidia; order Flavobacteriales; family Flavobacteriaceae; genus Polaribacter. The sequence goes on along the minus strand of JBGCFX010000240.1, from coordinate 556 downwards.
ATTAATAGAATGAGTAAAATAAAACTCTACGCACTTTTTCCAAGCACAAAATTGTAACAACTCACGAAATTGGCGTAAATGCCCCCTAAATTGACATATAAACACAACATTTAAAACAAAATTATTTATATTTTTGAATTATATTAAACTTAGAGTTTCTCTAACATAGAATCTTTCAGTACTGTTTTAGTTATAAATAATACAATAATTATAGTATGAAAAAAATAAAATTAATCGTATTTATAAGTATTCAACTTATATATTCAATTACAATAGCACAAAATATTTTAGTAGAAACCGAAAGTTTTATTGATAAAGGAGGTTGGGTTGTAGATCCACAATTTGTTGAGCAAATGGGATCTCCATACATAATGGCTCACGGAATGGGTATTCCAGTTGCAAATGCAGAAACTAAAGTAAAATTTAATAAAAAAGGAAAATATCACGTTTGGGCACGAACTAAAAATTGGGTTCCTGGAAACTGGGATGCACCTGGGCAATTTAAAATAGCTATTAATGGTAAACCTTTAAAAATAATTCTTGGACTTACTCCTAG
>JBGCFX010000239.1:0-35940 GCA_045110395.1 Polaribacter sp. | reverse complement strand
TTTAAATAACTATACGCTTTTGCATGTTGCACAGCATGCCCAACTTCATGAGCAGCAACAGCTGCTGCAGCTGCATTTCTTTGGTTGTAAACAGCTTCACTTAAATTTACAGTTTTGTCTCTAGGATTGTAATGGTCTGTTAATTTACCAGGGGTAGAAATTACCTTTACATCAAATATGCCATTATCTGCCAACATTTTTGTAGCAATCTCAGCACCACTCATTCCATTTCTTAAACTTATTTGAGAGTATTTTTTAAATTTTTTCTTTAAAGTATTACTAACTAACCAGCTTGCTAGAGAAATAATACCAATAATTACATAAAAACCGATCATAACTATATCTATTTAATTTGTGTTTGATAAATTTACAACATAAATTATTCCATATTATTTTTTTTAAGATAAAATTTTAATTTAGACATCTTTTAACAGATAAACAGGTTTTACCAAATGACAATATGACAAACAAACCAAAAATACTACTAATCTATACTGGAGGAACTATTGGTATGATTAAAGATTATAAAACAAATGCTTTAAAAGCATTTGATTTTTCTGAAATAGAAAATAAAATCCCAGAGTTGCAACAACTAAATTGCGATATTGAAAGTGTTTCTTTTAGTGAGCCTATAGATTCTTCTAATATGAATACTAAGTATTACGCAAATATTGCTGGCATTATAGAAAGAAATTATAAAGATTTTGATGGTTTTGTTATTTTAACAGGTTCTGATACTATGTCTTATACATCATCTGCCATTAGTTTTATGTTAGAGAATTTACAGAAGCCAATCATTTTTACAGGTTCACAATTGCCAATAGGAGATTTAAGAACAGATGCTAAAGAAAACTTAATTACATCTATAGAAATTGCATCAACACAAAAAAATAATAAACCAGTTATTTCTGAAGTATGTTTGTATTTTGAGTATAAATTGTACAGAGCAAACAGAACTACCAAAATTAGCTCAGAACAATTTGAGGCTTTTACGTCTATGAATTTTCCACCATTGGCAGAAAGTGGGGTACATCTTAATTTTAATGAACATTTAATTTCAAATAATAAAACTACTAAACATAATTTAATTGTAAGAGCAGATTTATTAGAAAACGTTGTCATTTTAAAGCTTTTTCCTGGAATATCTAACAACGTTGTAGAAAGTATTTTAAACAGTAAAGATTTAAAAGGTGTCGTTTTAGAAACCTATGGTTCAGGAAATGCACCAAATAACAAAGATTTTATAGGGTTATTAAAAAATGCAATTCAAAAAGGAATTAAAATAGTTAATGTTACACAATGTAAAAGCGGTAGGGTATTAATGGGGCACTATGATACAAGTCTTGAGTTAAAAAAAATAGGAATAATAAATGGTAAAGATATTACAACAGAATCTGCAGTTGCAAAATTAATGTATTTGCTAAATAAAGACTTGTCTAAGAGTGAGTTTAAAACTTTTTTTGAAGAATCCTTGAGAGGAGAAATTACTGATTAACCAATAACAATGGATATAATAATTGAAGTAAATCAATATTTTTTTAATAAAAATTGATACTTTTTTTTTTAAATCCTCAATAATTTTTTGTTACTTGGCAGTCTCAAAAATGTAATTTAGAAGTTTTTTAAGAATTTTATTCATAAAATAACCAACATATTGTTTTTTTGATTTGAAAATTTATATCTTTAACCCGTTAACTATTAAAAATTAATTATACAACGATGAAAAAAGTAGTAAATATCCTATCTATAGCAGGATTCATGTTTTTTGGAGCAATTCAATCAACTTTCGCACAAGAAGCAGTAGTAGAAGAAAAAACTTTTCACCAAGTTTTAAAGGAAAACTTTATTGATGGTGGTCCAGGTTTTATGGGAATTGTATTAGTAGCTTTAATTTTAGGATTAGCTATAGCAATTGAAAGAATTATTTACCTAAACTTAGCAACTACAAATACTAATAAATTAGTAGCAAATGTAGATGACGCTTTAAGTTCTGGAGGTGTAGAAGCTGCTAAAGAAGTTTGTAGAAATACAAAAGGACCAGTAGCATCAATCTTTTACCAAGGTTTAGACAGAGTAGACGAAGGTGTAGATGCAGCAGAAAAAGCAGTAGTATCTTATGGAGGAGTTCAAATGGGACTTTTAGAGAAAAATGTCTCTTGGATTTCGTTATTCATTGCTTTAGCACCAATGCTTGGTTTTATGGGTACTGTAATTGGTATGATTGGGGCCTTTAATGATATTGCAGTTGCAAATGATATTTCTCCAGCAGTAGTTGCAGGTGGTATTAAAATAGCATTATTGACAACCGTTTTTGGATTAATTGTAGCGATTATCTTACAAATTTTTTATAATTATATCGTTTCTAAAATTGATGGAATTGTAAATAATATGGAAGATGCTTCTATTAAATTAGTAGATTTATTAGTAAAATATAAAAAATAAAAACTAGTACAATGAAAAGCAATAAAATATTAAGTATTATTATAGCTGTTGTTGCATTAGTTGGCGCTTTTCTTTTCATAAAGATTTTTATGGAAGATGCAGAAGCAATAGAAACTGATGTCGACTTACAAAACAAAGTAATAAGTCCTATTATTTATTACTCGACTTTTTTGCTTATAGCAGCCGTAATAATAACATTGGCACTTTCTCTATGGAGTTTAATTAGAAACCCTGAGAATTTAAAGAAAACATTAACAGGACTTGCAGTTCTAGGTGTTTTATTAGTATTATCTTACTTTATATCTGATTCAGATGTTGTTATTAATGCAGCAGGAGGAATTAGTGAAGGAGGAGAAGCTGGTTCTTCAACCAATAAATGGGTAGGAACTGGAATATGGTACAGTGTAATTTTAGGAGGTATAGCTTCTTTATTTTTCGTGTACGATTTAGTTAAAGGTTTAATAAAATCATAAAGTTATGGCAAGAAGAGAGAATCCAGAAATTAATGCAGGTTCCATGGCAGATATTGCCTTCTTGCTTTTAATTTTCTTTTTAGTAACTACAACTATGAATGTAGATTCTGGTGTTTCTAAAAAATTATCTGAGAAACCACCACCAGATTTTGTTCCACCAATTATTAAAGAGAAAAATATCTTTGAAGTTAATATTAATAGAAATAATGAGCTTTTAGTTGAAGATGAAAGAATGGATCTTAAAGACTTAAAAGAAGCAGCTATAAAATTTATTGATAATGGAGGAGGAGATGGTAAAGTAGAGAATGGAGTTGCAACAGGACCTTGTGATTATTGTAAAGGGGAAAGGAGTGAATCTTCCTCTGATCACCCAAATAAAGCAATTATATCTGTTAAAAGTGATAGATTAACTGAGTATGGAACATACTTAAAAGTACAAAATGAACTTTTAAGAGCCTATTCAGAATTACGTAATAAATTATCTTTACAAAGATATAGTATTCCTTTTGACGAACTAGAACAATCTTACAAAGATGTAAAGGACGATAAAAATCAAAAGGCTCGTGCAAATAACCTAAAGAAGAAAGTAGAGGATATTAAATTGAGTTACCCTCAAATTATATCTGATGCAGAACCAACATCTAATTAATTTTTAAATATTAACAATATGTCTAAGTTTAGAAAAAAGAAAAAAGGAATGCCAGCCGTAAATACAGCTGCTTTGCCAGACATCGTTTTTATGTTGTTATTTTTCTTTATGGTTACAACAACTATGAGAGAAACCGATTTAAAAATTGAAAACCCTAGGTTACCTTCTGCTACAGAGGTTAAAAAACTAGAACACAAGAGTTTGGTTTGTACTATTTATGTAGGTAAAGCAAAAGATCTTAAATATGGAGATAGCTATAATAGAATTCAACTGAATGACAAAATAGCTACAGCTGCAGATGTTCCTGCATTTATTATTAATGCAAGAACTAAAGTATCTGAGGCAGAAGTGCCATTTATGACTACTTCTATAAAGGCTGATAAAGAATCAAGTGTGGGTGTAATTACAGATATTAGATTAAAACTAAGAGATGTAAACGCACTTAAAATTAGTTATTCAGCTTCTAAAGGAGGAGGAGAATAATAAAATTTCAATTATTTATTAAGAAAGGATAACTTTAAAGTTTAAAGTTATCCTTTTTTTTTGATTATAATTTAAAAATTATAATTATGAAATATTGTATCTTTATATGATGTTATAATGTCTATGATAAAGAAGATTTTTTTTATTTTTTTGCTTTTTATTTTTACTACTAGTTTAAAAGCTCAAAAAGATTCCTTAAAACTAGGAGACAGATATGCAGATGATCAAATTTATGCATCAATTTCTTATGCACAATTTTCTTCACAACCATCTGTAATTACTAGAAGTAATTTTTCTTATGCAATTTCTACAGGTTTTTTAAAAGATTTTATACTAAATAAGCAAGGGAATATTTCTGTAGCTTTAGGTATAGGTTATGGATACAACAACTTTAATCATGAGTTAAAAGTAGATGAGGTTAATGGATCTACCGTTTTTAATAATTCCCAAAATATAAACGCCAACTTTTTTAGAGCTCACAATTTAGAAATTCCTTTAGAACTACGTTGGCGAACATCTACAGCACAAAGATATAGCTTTTGGAGAGTTTATACTGGGATAAAATTTTTATACAATTTATCTAACTCGTTTGAATATTTAGATGCTAACGATACTAAAGTTACATTCACAAATGTATCTTCTTACAGAAAATTACAATATGGGTTGACTTTATCTGCAGGTTATGATGAATTTAATATGCACGTTTTTTATGGACTTTCTCCAATTTTTGAAAATGCAAAGATAAATTCAGAGGATATAAATACGACAATCTTAAAAATAGGACTTATTTTCTATATCTTATAAGAAATAGTAGACGATAAAAGGAGATATAAACCCATAGAAATACCCTATATAAATTTCTTTTACAGTATGTGCTTTTAAATACAATCTAGAACTACCCAACAAACCAGATAAAAGAATAGCTATAATAACAATAGGTACAAAAGAACTTGAATAAAGTAAACCTAACACCATAAAAAAACCTGTAGAAATACCAAGAGATAATAAATGTAAACTTGCTTTAAGTTTTAAGAAAAAAGAAAGATATATAAAAACTAAACCAAGAGAAGTAGCATAAAAAAGTAAACCTAAGTCAGATAAATTAGTTATGGAATGTAGCGTGTTTCCTAATAAATAAAAAAGTACAATCATTACTGCAACAGGAATTTTTCTTTCTTTTATACTTTCTACGTTAAAAGACTTTATGAGTTTAATCTTTTTAAAAAGAATTAAAATAAACAGCGGAATTAAATAAGTAGTCACAAATATCAACCCTAAAACTGCAAATCTTTGACTTCTATTAAAAGAACTTTGAATAAAAATAAAGTACAATAAAACACCAATGGTGGGTATAACTATTGGGTGTAATATTGTAGATGTAATTTTATGAAACCTCACTAAATTTCTTTTCGTAAACGTGCTACAGGTAAATCTAATTGTTCTCTATATTTTGCAACTGTTCTTCTTGCAATTGGGTATCCTTTTTCTTTTAAAATTGCTGCCAATTTCTCATCAGTCAAAGGTTTTTTCTTGTTTTCTTCTGCAATTACTGTTTCTAAAATTTTCTTAATTTCTTTGGTAGAAACATCTTCACCTTGGTCGTTTTTCATCGATTCAGAAAAGAACTCTTTAATTAACTTTGTGCCATAAGGTGTAGATACATATTTGCTATTGGCAACTCTAGAAACTGTAGAAACATCCATCTTAATTTTATCTGCAATATCTTTTAAAATCATTGGTTTTAACTTGCGCTCATCACCAGTTAAAAAATAATCATATTGATAATGCATAATGGTATTCATAGTTACTAAAAGCGTTTGCTGACGTTGTATAATTGCGTCAATAAACCATTTTGCAGAATCTAATTTTTGTTTGATAAAAAAAACGGCATCTTTTTGAGATTTACTCTTCTTAGTAGATTCTTGATACCCTTTTAACATATTGTTATATTCCCTAGAAATATGTAATTCTGGTGCATTTCTTGAGTTTAATGTTAAATCTAATTCACCATCAATTAGTTTTATAGAAAAATCGGGTACTATTTGTTCTGCAATTTTATTATTACCAGCGTAAGAACTTCCTGGCTTAGGGTTTAATTTAGAAATCTCAGTATTTACTTCTTTTAATTCTTCTTCAGAAATATTGAATTTTTCTTGTAATTTTTTATAATGTTTTTTTACAAAATGATCAAAAGCAGTCTCTAAAATATCGATAGCTAAACTTCTAATTTTTGTTTTATCCTTTCTTTTTAGTTGAATAATTAAGCATTCTTTTAAATCTCTTGCACCCACTCCAATTGGGTCTAAAGTATGAATAACTCTTTTTAAAATGGCAATTACTTTTTCTTCTGTCGTAAACACATTTGCAGTAAATGCTAAATCATCTACCAAATCTAATATCTCTCTTCTTATATAACCACTATCATCTATACTACCAACCAAAAATTCTGCGATAGCTAATTCTTCATCATTAAAACTATAGGTATTTAATTGGTTTTTTAAAGATTGATGAAAACTTGTTCCTGCAGCATAAGGCACATTTTTTTCTTCATCATCAGAAGAATAATTGTTTGCTTGCGTTTTGTAATTGGGTATTTCATCATCACTCAAATACTCATCAATATTGATGTCTTCTGCTTCAATTTTTTCGGTGCCAGAATCATCAAATTCATCAGCTAAAGAATCTTCAAAAGATTCTATTTCTTCCTTACCAGTATCTAAAGCTGGGTTTTCTTCTAATTCTTGTTTTAAACGTTGTTCAAATGCTTGTGTAGGCAGTTGAATCATCTTCATCAACTGTATTTGTTGAGGAGATAATTTTTGTAATAATTTATAATGTAAACTCTGTTTTAGCATCGACTTAAATATACAAAATTATGATTAAAACTCAGCATTTTGTGGTGTTCTAGGAAAAGGAATTACATCTCTAATATTGCTCATTCCTGTTGTAAATTGTACTAATCTTTCAAAACCTAAACCAAAACCAGAATGCACAGCAGTTCCATATTTTCTTAAATCAAGATACCACCACAATTCTTTTTCTTCAATATCTAAAGCCTTCATTTTTTCGACTAAAATATCATAACGTTCTTCTCTTTGAGACCCTCCAACAATTTCACCAATTCCTGGAAACAAAACATCCATTGCTCTTACCGTTTTTCCATCATCATTTAAACGCATGTAAAATGCTTTAATATTTGCTGGATAATCAAATAAAATAACAGGACATTTAAAATGCTTTTCTACTAAAAAACGCTCGTGTTCAGATTGTAAATCTGCACCCCACTCATTTACTGGGAATTGAAATTTCTTCTTTTTATTAGGTTTAGAATTACGTAAAATATCAAAAGCTTCTGTATAAGAAACTCTCTTAAAATTATTGTCTACAACAAATTTTAATTTGTTTAACAAACTCATTTCATTTCTTTCTGCTTGAGGTTTGCTTTTTTCTTCTTGAGTTAGACGTTGGTCTAAAAATGCCAAATCGTCTTTACAATTTTCTAAAACATCTTTTAAAACAGATTTTATAAAATCTTCAGCCAAGTCCATATTACCATCTAAATCCATAAAAGCAACTTCGGGTTCTATCATCCAAAATTCTGCTAAATGACGAGTTGTATTTGAGTTTTCTGCTCTAAAAGTTGGGCCAAAAGTATAGGCTTTACCTAAAGACATTGCAAAAGTTTCTGCTTCTAACTGACCAGAAACTGTTAGGTTAGTTTCCTTACCAAAAAAATCTTTAGAATAATCTATCTTTCCATCTTCAGTTAAAGGAGCTTTGTTATCCTCAAAATTGGTAACTCTAAACATTTCTCCTGCACCTTCTGCATCAGAACCTGTAATAATTGGAGTGTTTACGTAGTTAAACCCATTTTCTTGAAAATATTTGTGAACAGCAAAAGATAATTTAGAACGTACACGCATAACAGCGCTAAATGTGTTTGTCCTCATTCTTAAATGCGCATTTTCACGTAAAAACTCGAAACTATGTTTTTTTGGCTGAATAGGGTATTCATCTGGATTAGAATCTCCTAATATTTCAATTTCTGTAACTTGTACTTCTACAGATTGTCCTCTACCTTGGCTTTCTGCTAAGTTTCCTTTTATAGAAATTGCTGCTCCAGTATTTATTCTTTTTAGAGTTTCTTCTGGTGTGTTTTCAAAATCGATAACACATTGTATGTTGTTAATGGTAGAACCATCATTTAAAGCAATAAATCTGTTGCTTCTAAAGGTTCTTACCCAACCTTTTAAGTGTACTTCTTGTAATAATGCTTCTGTTTGTAAAATTTCTGCAACGTTTGTCTTCATCATTTTTATAAAAAAATATAATTATTAAAAAAGTAAAGATACTTTTTTGCGACAAGATTAGCAACGAAAGAAATGTCAATAAAAATATAAATTTTTACTCTTTAGTCTTTTCTTCCTTTGGTGGAAAAATCTTAATGGCAGGCTCTTTAAATACTTTTTTATTGGCTATTTTCTTTTCAAAAGATAACAATAAAGAAGGTAATAATAGTAAGTTAGAAACCATTGCTAAAAGTAAAGTTATAGAAACTAAACCACCCAATGCTTTTGTGCCTCCGAAATTTGATAACGTAAAAGTTAAAAACCCAAAAAACAAAACAATTGATGTGTAAAACATACTCACACCAGTTTCACGTAAAGCTGCATAAACAGATGGTTTTATCCTCCATTTATTTTCCATTAGCTCTTGCCTATACTTTGCTAAAAAATGAATTGTATCATCTACAGAAATACCAAAAGCAATACTAAAAACTAAAATTGTAGAGGGTTTTATGGGAATGTTAAAAAAGCCCATTAAACCAGCTGTTATTAATAGTGGAAGTATATTTGGTATTAAAGATATAAAAATCATCTGAGGAGATTTAAACATCCAAGCCATAAAAATGGCAATTAATAATATGGCTAATGATAAAGAAATAACCAAATTATTAATTAAATAATTGGTTCCTTTTATAAAAACCAATGCTTTACCTGTTAAAGAAACGTTATACTTATCTGATGGAAATTCTTTTGCAATAACAGCTTTTAAACGCTCTTGAATAATATCCATTTTATCTGTACCAATATCCTTCATAAAGGTTGTTATTCTTGCATAACGTCCTGTAGAATCTACAAAGTTTTTAAGCATACCAGCATCGCTATTTGAGTTTTTGGTATAGGCAAAAATATAACTTTGTTCTTGTGTAGTTGGTAATTGATAATATTTTGGATTTCCTTTGTAATAGGCTTGTTTAGAGTATTTTACTAAATTAGTTACAGATATTGGTTTAGAAAGTTCTGGGAAAGTTTCTATAGTTTCATTCAACTTTTCCATCTTTTTTAAGGTAGATAGTTTCATCACTCCCTTTTCCTTTTTGGTATCTATTAAGATTTCTAAAGGCATAATACCACCAAATTCACTCTCAAAGAATTTTATATCTTGATAAAAATTCTCACTTTTTGGCATATCTTCTATTAAACTACCAGAAATCTTAATTTGATAAACACCAATAATACCAGCTATAATTACAATAACTGTAGCAAAATAAATAGTAATTCTATGGTTTCTAACCATTCTTTCCATCCAATCTACCACATTTTCAATCCATCTTTTTTCTAGATGACTCAAATGTTTTTTCTTAGGAAGTGGCATAAAACTGTAAATGATTGGAATAATCAATAAAGCCAAAATAAAAATACTGATGATGTTTACGGATGCTAAAATCCCAAATTCACGCAATAAACTACTTTTTACAAAAACAAAGGTTGCAAAACCAGATGCAGTTGTAATATTAGTCATTAATGTGGCATTACCAATTTTAGAAATTACACGTTGTAAAGCTTTTGCTTGTTGGCCGTGTTTTTTTATTTCTTGTTGATATTTATTAATCAAGAAAACTGCATTAGGTACACCAATTACAATAATTAGCGGTGGTATTAATGCTGATAAAACCGTAATTTCATATCTAAATAAACCTATAAAACCAAAAGCCCAAACAACACCAATCATCACGACTAAAAGTGTGATAAATGTTGCTCTATAAGAGCGGAAAAAGAAAAAGAAAATTAAAGCAGTTATTAGTAAAGCACCAAAAACAAATGTGCCAATTTCATCTTGTATATTTTGTGCATTTAAAGTTCTGATATAAGGCATACCAGAAACACGAACATCTAGATTGTTTTCTTGCTCAAATTTATCTATGATTGGGATTAATGTATTAAAAATAAAATCTCTTCTTACAGGTGTATTTATGATTTCTTTTTTAATATAAATTGCAGTTTGTAATGTTCCTGTTTCTTTATTAAAAAGTAAATTATCGTAAAAAGGAAGTTTCTCGAAAAGTTGTTTTTTTATAGCATTTACTTCTTTAGATGTTCTTGGGTTTTTCTCATATAGAGGCTCAAGTACAAATTTTCCTTTAGCTCTATCTGCTTTTAATTTTTTAACATCTGCAATAGAAAGTGTAAAATCTATTTCGTCTAAACTATCAAATTTTTTGACTAAATTATTCCAAGCATTAAACTTTTCTGGAGTAAAAACTGTGCTATCTTTTATACCAAGAAGAACGAGATTTCCTTCTTCACCAAAAATTTCTAAAAATTGATTGTATTGTACATTTGCTTCATGATCTTCTGGCAATAAGTTGGCTTCTGTATATGAAAACTTCATATACTTCATCTGTGAGGCTAATAAGCCAGTAACAATTGCGATACCTAATAAAACCAAATAACGGTTTCTTAATATAAGGCCAGCAACTTTAGTCCAGAAATTCATTTAGAGAAATTTACGCAAAGGTAGTTAAATTGTAGAAGTGTTTTTAAACAAAAAGAGAGTGTTTAAACACTCTCTTTTTATAATACAGGTTTTATACTGTCATAATTTCTTTCTCTTTTACAGAGAATTTCTCATCAATATCTTTTACAAAAGTATCTGTTAGTTTTTGTACGTCATCTTCTGCAATTTTTTTCATATCATCAGAAATATCTACTTTTTTGATATCATTGTTTGCATCTTTACGTGCATTTCTTATCCCAACTTTTGCGTGTTCTGCTTCAGCTTTTGCTTGTTTTGCTAAGCCTTTTCTACGTTCTTCTGTTAATGGTGGAACATTAATCATTATTAAATCACCATTATTCATTGGGTTTAAACCCAAGTTTGCTTTTTGAATTGCTTTCTCAATTTCTTGCAGCATATTTTTTTCCCAAGGCTGAATACTTAATGTTCTAGCATCTGGCGTATTTACATTTGCTACTTGGCTTAAAGGAGTTTGCGAACCATAATAGTCTACCATAACATTAGACAACATAGATGGTGTTGCTTTACCTGCTCTAATAGTACGTAATTCTTTTTCTAAATGAGCTATAGCATTGTTCATTGCTTCTTTAGCTGTGTCTAAAATAAATTCTATTTCTTCGTTCATCTTTGTAAAATTTAAAGATTTAGATTCCTGTTTTCACAAGAATGGTATTTTTATATGTTATCCCAAGATGTAGTCTTGGAAATTATTATTTAATTAATTGTCAACTATTGTACCAATTTTTTCACCAGAAACCAATTTCAGTAAATTTCCGTTTGTATTCATATCAAAAACAATAATTGGTAATTTGTTTTCTTCACTTAACGTAAATGCAGTCATATCCATTACTTTTAAGCCTTTTTGAATGACATCCTTAAAAGTAATCGTTTCAAATTTTACAGCATTTTTATCTTTTTCAGGATCTACATTGTAAATTCCGTTTACACGAGTTCCCTTCAAAATTGCGTCTGCATTTACTTCTATTGCCCTTAAAACTGCAGCTGTATCAGTTGTAAAGTAAGGGTTTCCTGTTCCTGCTCCAAAAATTACAACACGCCCTTTTTCTAAATGACGAATCGCTTTTCTTTTTATATAAGGTTCTGCAACTTCTTTAATTTCTAAGGCAGTTTGTAATCTTGTATGCACATCTTCATCTTCTAAAGCGCTCTGCAAAGCCAAACCATTTATACAGGTAGCAAGCATTCCCATATGATCACCTTGAACGCGATCCATACCATTTGCAGCACCAGCAACTCCTCTAAAAATATTTCCACCACCAATAACGATGGCAACTTCTATTCCTTTTGCTACAACTTCTTTAATTTCTTTTGCATATTCAGATAGACGTTTTGGATCAATTCCATATTGTCTGTCACCCATTAAAGCTTCTCCACTTAATTTTAAAAGAATTCTTTTGTACTGCATAGTGTGTTTTAAAAGTTGAGCAAAATTACGTTTTTTTTTTGATTTTTGATTTTTTGAGATATAAAAAAACCTCATTTTCAAAATAAATTGAAAATGAGGTTTCTAATATGTTTAGATTAAATTACTGAAATAAATTCAGTATAATTTTATCCTAGTGTTACTCTTTTAAAAGAAGAAACTTCAACATCTCCATACGTTTTAACGTATTGTGCAACGTTTTTCTTATCATCTTTAATGAAAGCTTGATCTAAAAGACACTGTTCCATATCTAAAGTTGTATTGTCAGCAATAAATCTTTCCATTTTTCCTGGTAAGATTCTATCCCAAATTTGTTCTGGTTTTCCTTCTGCTTTCAATTCAGCTTTAGCAGCTTCTTCAGCTTTAGCTAAAACTTCATCAGATAATTGAGACATAGAAATAAATTGAGGAACATTTTTTAACGTTTTTCCTAATCTACCTAATTCGATATTATCTTTTTCGATTACTGCAATTCTTGCTTCGGTTTCAGCAGCAACAAATGCAGGATCGAAATCTTTGTAAGATAAAGTTGTAGCTTCCATTGATGCAACTTGCATTGCAACATCTTTTGCTAAAACATCTGCATTATCTACTGCAGCAGATAAACCTACTAAAGCAGCAATTTTACCAATGTGAGTGTAAGCACCTACATAAGCAGCTTCTACTTTTTCGAAAGCTGTGATTTCTAACTTTTCACCAATAACACCAGTTTGTTCAACTAATTTATCAGCAACAGTCATACCTGCAAAATCAGCCGCTAAAAATTCTTCTTTTGTAGAATGATTTAATGCAATATCTGCAAATTGACCACCTAAAGCTACGAAAGAATCGTTTTTACCAACAAAATCAGTTTCACAAGCTAAAACAATAGCTACACCTTCAGTTTTTGCGTCATTAATTTTAGTTACTGCAACACCTTCTGTAGATTCTCTATCAGCTCTTTTTGCAGCAATTTTTTGACCTTTTTTACGTAAAATATTTATTGCCTCGTCAAAGTTACCTTCTGCTTCTACTAATGCCTTTTTACAGTCCATCATTCCAGCTCCAGTTGCTTCTCTTAATTTTTTAACATCAGCAGCACTTACTTTTACCATGTCACTTATTTTTTATTAAGAAACGTAAAGTTTCTAAATTGTTATTAAATTATTTTTTTTTCTTCAGCAGGTGTATCAGCAGTTTTAGTTTCTTCCTTTGCAGGAGCTTCTACTTTAGCCTCAACTTTTGCTTCTTTAACTTCAGGAGCTGCTTTTTCTGCTTTTGGTGCATCTTTTTTAGCAACTTCTTTTGTTTCTTTTGTTTTTTCCTTATCAGCTTTTCTATCAGATAAACCTTCAGCAACTGCATCAGTTACAAAAGATAAAACTTTGTCTATAGATTTAGAAGCATCATCATTTGCAGGAATTACAAAATCTACCTGTCTAGGATCTGAGTTTGTATCTACCATTGCAAAAATTGGAATGTTTAATTTTTGAGCTTCTGCTACAGCAATGTGCTCTTTTTTAATGTCTACTACAAATAAAGCTCCAGGTAAACGAGTCATATCAGAAATAGAACCTAAATTCTTTTCTAATTTTTCTCTCTGTCTGTTAATTTGTAATTTTTCTCTTTTAGATAATGCATCAAAAGAACCATCTGTTTTCATTCTATCAATCTGAGCCATTTTTTTAACAGCTTTTCTAATAGTAACAAAGTTTGTTAACATACCTCCTGGCCATCTTTCTGTGATGAAAGGCATATTTATTGCTTTTGCTTTTTCAGCAACAATATCTTTTGCTTGCTTTTTTGTAGCTACAAATAAAATTTTACGTCCAGAGTTTGCAATCTTTTTTAAAGCTTCTGAAGTTTCTTCTATTTTTGCAGCTGTTTTATACAAATCGATGATGTGTACACCATTTCTTTCTGTATAAATGTATGGAGCCATATTTGGGTTCCATTTTCTAGTTAAGTGTCCAAAATGTACACCACTATCTAATAATTCTTGAATGTTTACGTTTGCCATTTTTAAAATGTGTTTACTTTCTGTTTTTGAAATCAATAATTAAGTAGTCTTTCGAGTCTTAACTATTTAGATGCTAAACTGTTTAATATTAATTTTTGTAATAATAACAGTTCTCTGAGAAAATATTGACACCTTTCGACTGCTCTCAAGGTGACAATACATATATTATCTCTTAGAGAATTGGAATTTTTTACGTGCTTTCTTCTGACCAAATTTCTTACGTTCAACCATTCTTGGGTCTCTCGTTAATAAGCCTTCTGGTTTTAAGACTGCTCTATGATCTGGGTCTATAGAAACTAACGCTCTAGTAATTGCTAAACGAATTGCTTCTGCTTGCCCAGTTACACCACCTCCGTAAACATTTACTGTAATGTCATAAGACGCTAAGTTTTCTGTTAACATTAATGGTTGTTGTACTTTATATTGTAAAGTTCCTGTTGTAAAGTAACTTTTATAATCTTTTTTGTTAACTGTAATGTTTCCTTTACCTTCAGAAAGATAAATACGAGCAACTGCAGTTTTTCTTCTACCTATTTTGTGAACTGTATCCATTATTTAAGATCGTTAATGTTAATAGCTTTAGGTTCTTGACCTGCTTGTTTGTGCTCAGCTCCTGCATATACATACAAGTTTCTGTAAAGAGCTGCTCCTAAAATATTTTTAGGTAACATTCCTTTTACTGCTTTTTCGATTAATCTTGTAGGATCTTTCTCAAACATTTCTGTTGCAGTTAATGACCTTTGTCCTCCTGGATAACCTGTGTGACGAATGTAAGATTTGTCAGTCCATTTTTTACCAGTTAAATTAATTTTTTCTGCGTTGATGACAACCACGTTATCTCCACAATCTACGTGAGGAGTAAAGTTTGGTTTGTGTTTACCTCTAATTAGCTTTGCTACTTTAGAAGCTAGACGACCCAACGTTTGACCGTCAGCATCAACTAAAACCCACTCCTTGTTTACGGTAGCGCTGTTTGCTGATACTGTTTTGTAACTTAATGTGTTCATAATTACACTATTAGTTTTTGTATATTAATAATATTTATTTTCCTTAAAAAAGGAGTGCAAATGTACCGCTTTTTATTTGACTGACAAATAGTGTTTTAGAATATTTTTTACACATTCTAATATGTTAAAATGCTATTTCAATTATTAACATATCATTATGAAAAGAGAAAGTTACTTTTGTATTCGAAAAAGAAGGCTTTTATTTCTCTTTTTTGCTGTAACCAACCAATTTTTTATGAAGTTTCGTTTTTTAATTTTATTCTTGTGTATTTCTGTATCATTCAATTTTTATGGTCAAGAAATATCAGAAAATAAAATACCTAAAAGAGTTTACACAACAAAAAAATTAGAAAAAGCACCAATAATTGATGGCGATATTTCTGATGATGCTTGGAATGTTGTAGAATGGTCATCAGACTTTACTGAGAAAAATCCAGACGAAGGTACACCACCAACACATCAAACAAAATTTAAAGTAATGTATGATGATAAGTATTTGTACATTGCTATTAGAGCTTTAGACGATAACCCAGAATTGATTCAACAAAGATTAACTAGAAGAGATGGTTTTGCAGGCGATAGAGTAAATGTTATTATAGATAGTTATCATGACAAAAGAACCGCATTTGTTTTTACAACCACAGCTGCAGGTGTAAAAGGTGAGGAAATTGTAACCCAAAATGGAAATAATTGGGATGATAGTTGGAATCCTATTTGGTATACAAATGCAAAAGTTGATGATAATGGTTATACAGTAGAAATGAAAATACCTTTTAGTCAATTGCGTTTTGGTGATGATAAAGAGCAAATTTGGGGTTTTAATATAAATAGAACTATTTTTAGATTGCAAGAACGTTCTCTTTGGCAAAGAATAACTAATGAACAAGCAGGTTTTATTAGTGAAGCAGGAGAATTACATGGTTTAAAAAATTTGAAATCTCAAAAGCAATTAGAAATTCAGCCATTTACAGTTTTACAATATGATACATATCCAGCTGAAGCTAACAATCCTTATAGAACAGGAAGCGATTTTAAAATAAACGGAGGTTTAGATGCAAAAATTGGTATTACAAACGATTTAACTTTAGATTTAACTGTAAACCCAGATTTTGGTCAAGTAGAGGCAGATCCTGGAGCAATTGCTTTAGATGGTTTTCAAATTTTTTTTAGAGAACAAAGACCCTTTTTTGTAGAGAATAGCAATATTTTTGATTATGAGTTTGCAAATGGTAGTGATAATCTTTTTTACAGTAGAAGAATTGGTAGAAACCCACATAGAAATGCAAATTTAGCTACTGGCGAATTTGCAGATGAACCACAAAACTCAAGGATTTTAGGAGCCGCAAAATTTTCTGGAAAAACCAAAAACGGTTGGTCTATTGGTGTTTTAGAAAGTGTTACCGGAAACGAATATGCAGAAATAAGACAAACAGATGGTAGCACAAGAGAAGAAATTGTAGAGCCATTAACCAATTATTTTGTGGCAAGAGTTCAAAAAGATTTTAATGAAAGAAACTCTTTTATTGGTGGAATCTTTACAGCAACAAATAGGCATTTGAATGGCAATTTTAACGAACTTCATAAAGCTGCTTATTCAGGAGGTATAGATTTTCAGCATAATTGGCACAATAGAGATTATTATTTAGATGGCAATATTGTTTTTAGCCACGTTTTAGGTAGTGCAGAATCTATCACAGCAACTCAAAAAACTTTACGTCATAATTTTCAGAGAACTGATGCAACTCACGTTTCTGTAGATCCAAATAAAACTTCTTTAACAGGATCTGGAGGAAGGTTAGAGTTTGGTAAAAATGGTGGTGGAAATTGGAGATATAATGGAGGATTGATTTGGCGATCTCCAGAATTAGAATTAAACGACGTTGGTTTTTTAAGAAGAACAGACGAAATTATTCAATTTGGAAATCTAAGATATTTATGGCAAATTCCAACTAAGGTATATAGAGATATTAGTGCAAGTTTTGAGCAAGGAAGTTTTTACGATTTTGGGGGTAATCTAAATAGAACTCGTTTTGAATTTAATGGGAATGTAAATTGGATAAACAATTGGTGGACAGAAACTGGCTATGGAATAAGTACAAATTATTTTGATAATTTTTATTTAAGAGGTGGTCCAAGATTTAGAAGACCAAATACAGCTTTTACATATCTTTTCTTTGGTTCAGATAGAAGTAAATTATTTAGTTTTACTTTAGGATATTCTAATAGACATACATCAGAAAATGTGGTTGGTAGAGATCGGTTTGTAATTAGGACTAATTATCAAGCAACAGATGCTCTTAGTATGTCTTTAAATGTTGAGTATGCAAATTTATATGATAGAACTCAATATGTAACAGCATCTAATTTTAATGGCTCTGCAAGGTATATTTTAGGAAGAATTCAAAATCAAACATTAACAACAACACTTCGTTTAAATTATAGTTTTACTCCAAATATATCACTTCAGTTCTATGGACAACCATTTATATCTAAAGGGACTTATTCAGATTTGAATTATGTTGTAAATCCTATTGCAACTAGTATAAATGATAGAATATCCGTTTATGATGCAAATCAAATTAGTTTTCAAAATGATAATTATTTAATTGATGAAAATAGAAATGGAACAACAGATTATAGTTTTTCTAACCCAGATTTTTCTTTTGTACAATTACAAACTAATTTAGTGGCAAGATGGGAATACATTCCTGGTTCAGAATTGTTTTTAGTATGGTCTAGAGGTTCAGTTGGAAGTGCACCTATAAATGATGATTTAATTGATAGTGTTTCTGACCAAGTTTTTAATGCGCCTGCTAATGACACTTTTTTAGTGAAATTTACATATCGTTTTGCAAGGTAGTATTATTTAAAAGTAGCACGTTGTAAACGATCGTTAATCGATTTTCCTAAACCATTTTCAGAAAATTTTTCAGTAATAATTACATCTAAGTTTAGTGTATCTAACTCGTGTAAAGAACTATATAAATTTGCAGCAGCTTCTTGCATAGAACCATTTTTAGATAAAATAATTTCAGTTAAAGAAACATCATTTAAAGAATCTTTAAAAACTAAAATTCCAATTTTTTTATTCTTGTGGTTTTTAACTTCATTAGCAACATCATCAACCAAAAAAGTTCTAGTTTTAGGAGCATAATGCCTTGCTAACATTCCTGGAGCATCAGGATTATTTTCCTTTTTATTTTTAATTGAAATTTGACCAACCACAGCTTCTATATCTTCTAAAGCCAAAGCACCTAATCTGTAAATAATAGGTTCATCATTTTCGAAACCAATAATAGTAGATTCGATACCGTTTTTACAATTACCACCATCTAAAACCATTTTTATATCCTCTTTAAAATAGTTTTCTACGTGCTTAGGTTTTGTGGGGCTAATGCTTCCAAAAGGATTCGCACTTGGTGCAGCCAAAGGAAAAGAAATTTGTTTTAACAACGCTAAAGTTACAGGGTGATTTGGTACACGAACTGCAACAGTATCTTTTCCTGCAGTAATTAAATCAGGAATTTTTTTATTCTTTTTTAAGACCAAAGTCATAGATCCTGGCCAAAAAGCATCTGCTAATAACTTTGCTTTTTTAGGAATGTGAGTTACAATAGCATCTAAAGAATTTATAGAAGGTATATGAACAATTAACGGATTAAAAAAAGGACGTTTTTTTGTCGAAAAAATACTTTTAATTGCTTTTTCGCTAAAAATATTTCCAGCCAAACCATATACAGTTTCAGTGGGTATTGCTACCAATTGCTCATCAGTTAATAACTGAATTGCTTTTTTTATATCTTTAGAAATGATGCTCATAATTCAAACGCAAAACTACATATTAAATATAATATTTATAGCAAACTAAACAGTTTTTAGATTTTTTTATCAATTAAAAACTTTAAAATTTTAAGTATTATAAAACTGGAATAGTTTTTGTTAAATCTATTTGTTTAAAAAATCTACCAAATGAAAAAACTATTATTTCTATTATTTTCCTTTTTTATTTTTCAAAATTTGATTTCTCAAGAAAAACTAGGAAGACCTTTTTTTACGGGAGATATAAATTTTACACTTGGTATTAATGAAAATTATACACTTTTTAATGATGATGATCAGGCTTTAATTGTGCCATCAGCATTTTTCTTTAGAATTGGTTTTGGTTATGAATTTAAAAAAAGAGTAGCCATAGCAATTAATTCTGGCTATGATATGCATTTTAATTATGCTGTAGATGCTTTCCCAACTTATGGTAGTTTAAGATACAACATCACAGAAAATGACGACAATAATCATTTTGTCGAGTTTAGATATGGTAAAATGTGGACACCATCTTCCAATTATCCTGATGGTAATTATTATGGAGTGGGTTTAGGAATTCAAGTGGCTGGAGAAAAAAGGTGGAATACTGTTTTTAGAATCGATTTTCACAGAAAAGGAATCCTTGGTTTTAAAAACAATAGATTAGATAGTGTTTCTTTCGGTTTTGGTTTTTCTTTTTTCTAATTTAAAAATCAGCATCAATTTTAAAACTTATTTTTTCTTTTGTTGATGGATGAAAAAACTCGATATATTCTGCATGTAAATGCAATCTATTTTCTTTAGTACCATATAAATCATCACCCAAAATAGGAGTATTTAAACCATTTTTATGAGCTGCATGCACTCGTAATTGATGTGTTCTGCCAGTAATTGGATAAAAATAAACGCGGGTTTTATTATTTTCAATCTTTATTATTTCCCAATTGGTTTTAGCCAATTTCCCATATTTAAAATCAACCAATTGTTTAGGTCTATCATCTAAATCTACTCTTAAAGGAAGCTCTATTGTGCCATTTTTTTTAGATAAAACTCCATCTAATAAAGCAACATAGCGTTTTTTTACAGTTCTATTTATAAACTGACTTTGTAAAATTTTATTGGCTTCTTTTGTTTTGGTAAGTACTAAAATACCTGAAGTAGACATGTCTAATCTATGTACAATTAAAGGACCAGTTGCTATTGGGTATTTTTCTTTAATTCTTGTAAAAACCGAATCTTTAATTTCTTTGCCAGGAACAGATAAAAACTCTGCAGGTTTATTTAAAACGATGAGAACATCATCTTCAAAAACAATTTCTAAATCTTTTTCTGTGGATACATTTTTAACCAACAAATTTTCATCTAAATCTACACCTTTTAGCATATGTTCTAAAATAGGTTTGCATCTACTTTGGCAAGCAGGATAAAAGTTTTTGTGCTTTCTAATAGCTGAGTTTGGCGAAATTCCCCACCAAAATTCTGCCATAGTTATTGGTTTTAAATCATTTGCAAAAGCGTAATTTAATAATTTAGGGGCAGTACATTCTCCTGAACCAGCAGGAGGTTTTATGGTTGGGTTGTTAAAAATATCTAATAAGTTTTTAAGTTCTTTTTGTTGATTTAAAAAAGAGTAATTCCTAAATATTTCTTGCTGTAAAAAGTTGGATTTTTCTTTTCTTCCTTTTTTAAGTGTTGCAATTTTATCTTCAAAAATGATTAGTTTATTGCTGATTTTGTCAATTTTAGTTTGATAATATTCTTGCAATTCTTTTAAAAAAAATTGATCGTTATAACTTTCTTGAGTTAGTTTTTTTGTGAGTTTATTCAATTCTAAATTAGTTAAATTTTTCGCAGCATTTTTCTTTTGAGTTTTTCTTTTTACTTTATATTGTTTTAATTTTTTCTTCTGAATTTCTAAATCCTCATCAATACTTTTAGTTAACTTTTTTATAGATTTTTTTAAAGCGATATAATTTTTATCTTTTTTTAATATAGATAATTGAAAATTAATCTCTTCGATTTCTGCTTCTCCTTTTGTATAAAAACCACCTTTTTTTCTCATATTAAAAACTGGAGGTACAAATTTTTCAGGTAAACTATTATCAGCAAATTTCCCTGAAAAAGCAGCTAAATAACCAATTTCGTTTTGCTTGTTTTTTACAACCAAAACACCAAACATTTTACCAATTGGGAGTTCTTTTTTGTTGTCTTGTAAACCAAAATTATGTTTAAAATCAGTTTGGTTTTCTAAATAATTTTGAAGTTCAGTAGCAGCAATTTTTGCCAAAGAACTTGGTTGGTAATAAAAAGGAAACGTAAATTTTTCTGGTAGTTTTTCTTTAGAAATATTCGTTTTAAAATATTGGAAATGTTTTAAATGGCTCACAACAAAAAATTATAAAAAACGACTATACCAACTATCTTCAATAGCAACTTCCCAAAAAGTGTCAAAATCTTGTTTGGTAGTAATTAAATTGTCAAAAACAATAGTTTTTGCAGTTACAGCTTTGTTTTTTAAGAGTTTTTTAAAGTCTTTCAATTCTTTGTATTGTACAAATTCTCCCTGTTTAAAACAAACATTCATTCTATCTAATAATTCTATTTCATATTCTTGTTGCAACTGTAAAATAAAAGAAACAGAAGTATCTATGTCAGCATTTGTTAAAGTAGATTCTTCATCATCAGCAAATAAAATAATAAACCTGTTGTACAAAAACTTGTAAGATGCTTTAAAATTTTCATCATCCTTTTTCCAAGAAGCAATAAAGTCTTTTATTTTGTTTTCTAAAACCTCGATTTCGTTGGCGTAAAATTTTCTGCTTGAAGGATATATCCAAACTTTGGCATCATTAGGAATTAAAGAATATTCAGTAAACATTTAAAGTAATTTTTAGGCAAAGATACAGAAAAGAAAAACCGTAAACTGTATTCAGTTTACGGTTTTATAATTGTAAAATTTATGAATTTATACTTCTTTAGTACTTGCCATTTTAGCAATTTTCACAAAATCATTTTGTACATCATGACCTTTATCTTTATTATACCAAACTTGTAAATCTTGTTTAAATTCTGCATCTAAACTGCCATTTTCAGCTTTGTAATCTGCAACCATTTTTGTTGCTGTAGTTGGTCTTGGCCCCCAATTATCAATTACGTTATTGTCTTTGTCTAAGGCAATTAATTTAGGAATAGATTTACCTCCATTTGTTAAAAATAAGTCCATTAGGTCTTCATTGTCATCCCTTAAAACCAATTTTAAATCAATATTATCATTTGTTTCTGCAATTTTATTGATAACTGGTAAATTTTGAGCTGCATCTCCACACCAACCTTCAGTTAGTACTAACCAAGTTTGTTTTTCTTTTATTTTTTGAATTTCAGAAACAGTTTCATCAGCAATTTTAATGGTTTTATCTAAACGTTTCATTCTTCTATCATTTAACAAACTATAATTTGTTAATGCTTCAGATTGTTCGTTTCCAGTAGATTTATTGTCTGCTAATAAATTACTTACTAAACTTCTATATTCTTGATATGTATATGTGTTTTCTAAACTTTTTTCAATGATATTTTTCATCTTACTATTTTTTGTATTTGATTATTTTGATAACATATACATAGACGAAATAATTTTAAGAACTTACAACAAAGTTGCTTTAGAGAATTCTTTTTTTAAGTTGATAATAATATCTTCTGTCATAGACGCTAAATCGAATTGATGTTGCCAATTCCAATCATTTTTAGCTTTAGAATCGTCTATAGATTGAGGCCAACTATCTGCAATTTGTTGTCTGAAATCGGGTTTGTAAGAGATTTTAAACTCAGGAATGTGTTTATTTATTGCTGATGTAATTTCTTCTGGAGTAAAACTAATAGCTGCTAAATTATAAGCAGTTCTTACCTTTATTTTAGCTGTATCTGTTTGCATTAATTGTATGGTTGCGTTTACAGCATCATTCATATACATCATTGGTAAACGTGTTTTTTCTGATAAAAAACATTCGTATTTTCCTTCTTCAAGTGCTTTAAAATAAATATCTACAGCATAATCTGTTGTGCCTCCTCCAGGTTTTGTTTTCCAAGAAATAATTCCTGGATAACGTAAACTTCTTACATCTACACCAAATTTTTCGTGGTAATAATTACACCAAAATTCGCCAGCAAGTTTACTAATTCCGTAAACTGTAGAAGGCTCCATAACTGTTTTTTGTGGTGTGTTTTCCTTTGGAGTTGTAGGGCCAAAAACGGCAATAGAACTAGGCCAATATACTTTTTCTATATGTTTTTCTTTTGCTAAATCTAAAACAGCTAGCAAAGAATTCATATTTAGATTCCAAGCTTTTTGTGGGTATTGTTCTGCAGTTGCAGACAGCATTGCAGCCAATAAATAAACTTGGGTAATTTTATACTTTTTAACAACTTTTAAAATAGTTTCTTTATCTGTAGCATCTATTATTTCAAAAGGACCAGATTGCAACATTTCTGGGTTTCCTTCTCTTATATCAGAAGCTATCACATTGTCAGAACCATAAACTTCTCGGAGTTTTTGAGTTAGTTCTGTACCAATTTGTCCACTCGCACCTAAAATTAATAACTTTGGCATCATTTTTAGTAAAATGTATTATAATCAAAAACAAAGGTACTTATTTTTATTATTCGTAAAATAAAATCTTTTAACTAATTATATGTTAAAAAATAAGTTTAAAAACCTTTGTGTGTTAGTGTTTTATTAAAATTTACAGAAGTCTTACTAAATTATGTATTTTTACTCTTTAATTTATAACGTGAAAAACAGCATATATCTTATTATAGTTCTTACTTGTTTGTTTTCTTGTAAACAAGAAAAACAAAGTAATTTAGCAAACAACCCCATAGAAAAACCACAATTAAGTATTGAGCAAAAACATAAAAAAATAGTAACAGTTTTACCTGTTTTTAAAAAAGAGGTTAAAGATTGGGAAGAACTAAAAACTGTACATTCTTTTTTAGAAAAATTTGAAACTATTTCATCTAAAGAAGCACTTGTAAATGCTTTGCAATTAAGAGACCTTACTAAATCTTTAAAAGACAGTGTAAAGCCTAAAATTTTTGACATGCCTTCTTTAAATGCGAGGATAAACGTGTTTTATAACGAAACATTAAGACTTGCAGATTTAACTTTTATACCTGCAGCAACTGCAAATGATATCAACTTGCAAATAGATAAAACCTTGAGTACTTTTTCGTCTATAAATTCTAAAATAAACACCATTTTGTCTAAAAAAAGGTTTGAAGATGAAGTAGATGTAGATTTTACTTTTATTGGTTTAGATTCTACTAAAATAGATACTTTAACAAAGACATCTATCAACAAAATAAAAGCAGACAAACTAAAAAAACAAGAGCAATTAAAGAAATTGAAAAGTAAAAGTACAGTTAAAAGTCAAAGACCAGATCAATGAGAAAAATAGCAATTTTAATTTTAGGAGTTTTGTTTTTTTATAACTGTAAAATCACAAAAAATGTTTCAGTAAATAAAGTTGGAATTAAAAAAGAAATAAATTCACTTTTAGTAAATTGGCACAAAGCAGCATCAGATGCAAATTATGATGGTTATTTTGGAAAACTAGACAGTATATCTGTATATATTGGAACAGCAGCAGAAGAAATCTGGACTAAAAAGCAGTTTTCTAAATTTAGCAAACCTTATTTTGATAAAGGTAAAGCTTGGGATTTTAAAACTTTAGAACGAAATGTATATATTAATGAAACAGGAAATTTTGCTTGGTTTGATGAGCTTTTAAATACTTGGATGGGAACTTGCAGAGGTTCAGGAGTTTTAGAAAAAATAGATAATTCTTGGAAAATAAAACAATATGTTTTGTCTGTTGCTATACCAAATGATGATATCAAAGCTGTAATAAATGCCAAGCAAAAAAATGATTCTATTTACTTAGAAAAGTATAAAAAGTAGTTTTTTTGAAACTATCTCTTGTTTTAAATTTAAGAAACAACCTCACCAACAACTTTATAAATTAAGTCATATTCAAAACCTTTTCGCATTAAAAAATCGGTCAACTTTTTCTTTCTTTTGTAAATATTGGGTTCAGAAATTACTTCGTTTCTATTTTCTGTAATTCTATAAATAGTTGTTATATATTCCTTTTCATCAATTTCTTTGAGAGCTGTCTTAATATTATAAGCAGAAATATCTTTAAATTTTAATTCTCTAACAATTCGTTGTTTTCCCCAATTTTTTATTCTGAATTTTCCACGAGCAAAACTTTTAGAAAATCTTTCTTCATTTAAAAAGTTATCTTTCATCAAACTTAAAAGAATCAATTCTTTAGCTTCAGGAATTAAGTTATAATCACGCATTTTTTGCTCGACTTCTTTATGACACCTATCTTGATAGACACAGTATTGCTCTAGTTTACGTTTTATTTCATCAACTGTAAAAGACTTTTTTAACTTCATAAAATTTTAAAAAACAACTTTTTAATTTATTTTTTGTATATTATGACAAATATTCCCTAGATATGAAAAAGAAAATACTTTTAATTCTCGTCATTTTAATTTCAAATGTAATAAATTCTCAAACAACTTTAGTTGCTGGAGATATTGCAATTATTCAATATAATTCTGATGGTAATCCAGAAATTTTAAAGTTTGTAGCACTTACTAGTATGGAATCTGGTACAACTATTAATTTTACTGATAATGGTTGGGTTACAACTGGTACACCTGCTTTTAGAACAGGAGAAGCAGACACACCACACACTTGGACAGCAGCAAGTGCAGTTACTTGTGGAGATATTATAACAGTCAGTATTCCTAATGGTCCTTTTAATTTAGGAGCAAGTGGTGATCAAGTTTTTGCCTATCAAGGTACAGCAGCTTCACCGACTTTTATCTTTGCTATAAATAACGAAGGAAATGGCGTTTGGCAAACATCAGCAACATCAGCAAGAAATTCAGGTTTACCATCCACTCTAACAAATGGCACTAATGCAGTTGCAATAAAAGAAGTCGACAATGTTGTTTATTCTGGGTCTTTAAGCGGTTCTAAAGCAGTAGTTCTTTCTAATATTTGTGATAAAAATAACTGGAATAGTGGAACCTCAGCTACAAGTAGTAATACTGTAAACCAAACCTTTACAGGAGATTTTAATACAACTTGGAATGGAACTATTTGGGATGGAACAGGAAGTAATTTTTTAAACACCACAATAAATGGGAGTTATAGCACTTCTTCTGATGGCAATTTTAAAACTTGTAATTGCACAGTAAACGCATCACAAACTTTAACAGTAAATTCTGGGGGTACAGTAACTGTAGAAGATGATATAACAAATAATGGCTCAATTGTAGTCGAAAGTGGAGGTTCAGTTGTGCAGATTTTACCAAATGGTACAAATACAGGTACAAGTTACACAGTAGAAAGAGCATCAACTTCTCAATCTTCATATCACGTATTTACGTATTGGTCTACACCAATTACAAGCGCAACCTTTGCAGCAGTTGCACCTTCTACACATTTATATTATTCTTTTAACGATGGTTCTCAAACTTGGGTAGAAGGTAATTCTACAACTGCTATGAGCCCAGGAATTGGATATGCTTTAGAAGGGCCAGATTCAGGAACTTATCCAGGAGTACAAACATCTACTTTTACAGGAGCGCCTTTTAATAACGGAAATATTTCTAGAACTCTAAGTTTTTCTGCAGACGCAGATGCTGATAATGATTGGAATTTGGTAGGAAACCCATATCCTTCTGCAATTGATGCAGATACTTTTTTAGCAGATAACTCTTCTGTAATTGGTGGTACAATTTATTTTTGGACACACAACACACCAGAAGATGGTACAGAAAATAATACAGAAGATGATTATGCTATGTTTAATGGAACTGGTTCTGCAGCAGCTTCTGGAGGAGCAGCACCAGATGGAAATATAGCTTCTGGTCAAGGTTTTTTTGTACAAGCACTTTCTAGTGGAGTTGTAAGCGACTTTTTTACAAACTCTATGAGAATTGAAGGAAATAATACTACTTTTTTTAAAAGTGCTCAGAAAGTAAAAAGTACAAATAAGACAAGAGATAGAATTTGGTTGAACTTAACCAACCAAAAATCGTTTAGCCAAATTTTAGTTGGTTTTATTGATGATGCAACTGATGGTGAAGACAGTAAATACGATGGAGTTCGTTTTTTGGGAAAAACAAGTTTGAATTTGTATTCAATTTCTAATGATAAAAATTACGGTATTCAAGGGAAATCTAGTTTAAGAGAAATAGAAAATATTCCTTTGGGTTTTTCATCTGATGTAAAAGGAGAATTTAGAATTTCTATTGATAGATTTGAAGGGAAAATTGAAAATTCTAATGTGTATTTAGAAGACATTCTTTTAAATACAAAGCATAATTTAAAAATGGGAGATTATGTTTTTTCTACAGGTAATCCTGGAGAGTTTAATAATCGTTTTAATTTGGTTTTAGAAACGGATGCAGCTGTTTTAAACATTAAAGAAAATACATTTTCGAAAAATATTCTGATACAAAGTTTAGAAAACGACTTAGTTATAAAAACGCTAGATAACAGTATTATAAAAAAAGTATTGGTATATAATTTATTAGGTCAAAAACTAATTTTAAAAGAAAATTCAACTGCTAGTTTAAAAATTAAATTTTCGAATTTAAAACCAAACTCTGTACTTTTTGTAAAAACAATTTTAGAAAATGGTCAAGTTTTTATCAATAAAATTTATAAAAATTAACGACTATAAAATTTAAATAAAAAGGCTTGAAATTATAACAATTTCAAGCCTTTTTATTATTAGCAAAATGAAGCTAAGTTTTAAATTTGATTTTTCTCATCCAATCTTTTATCCATATTAAATATTAGTTCAGATTGTTCTTCTTTTTCTAGTTGATGAGGTAATTGACCTTTTAGTCTCATTTTAAACTTAGTAATTAAAAAGAATAAAATAGGAACCACGACCAAGGTTAAGAAAGTTGCCACAAGAAGACCATAAATAACTGTCCAAGCTAAAGGTCCCCAGAAAACAACGTTATCACCTCCAAAATAAATGTTTGCATCAAACTCGCTAAACAAAGTAAAGAAGTTAATATTTAGACCAATTGCTAGCGGAATTAAACCAAAAATAGTAGTAATTGCAGTTAGTAAAACAGGACGTAAACGAGCTCTACCAGCTTGTACAATACTATTAAATAATTCTTCTTTTGGTAAGTATTCTTCTTCGCTTAAATTTAAGTTTATCTTTTTTCTGTCTATTAATAATTGTGCATAATCTAAAAGTACAACTCCATTGTTTACGACAATTCCTGCTAAAGAAATAATACCCATCATTGTCATCATAATAACAAATGGCGCTCCAGAAATAACCAAGCCACCAAAAACGCCAATAAAACTCAAGAAAATAGCAATCATTATAATTCCTGGTTTAGAAACTGAGTTAAATTGAAAGATTAAAATGAAGAATATTAATGCTAAACCTGTAAAAAACGCACCTACTAAAAAGTTCATTTGTTTTTCTTGTTCTTCTAATTGACCTGTGTAATCTATTTTAATTCCTTTTGGCAAATTTTTAAAGTTTTTCATCTCTTCTCTAATTTTGCCAACAACTGCACCAGCATCTGTTTCTCCTGGAGATAATGCAGAATATACTGTTACTACTCGTTTTATTTTTTTGTGTTTTATAGCACTAAAACCAGAGTTGTTTTTTTGACTTGCTACTGTAGAAACAGGAATTTCTTTTACTTTACCAGAAGCTTGATCTCTAAAAATTATATTCTGATTAAAAACAGCACTTTTGTTATATCTATCTTCTTTGTTAAAACGAACATAAATATCATAATCTTCTCCATTTTCTTTATAAACACCAGCTTTGTTTCCAAAAATAGAGGCTCTTAATTGTTGCCCAACTTGTCCTGTAGAAACGCCTAATTCTCCAGCTTTTTTACGATCAACCAAAACCTGCATTCCAGGTTTATCTCTGTTTACATCTATCTTTAATTCATCTATACCAGAAATACTTCTTGTATTGATAAAATCTCTCATTCTTTGTGCAGTAGTGATTAATTCTGCATAATCATCACCTTGAATTTCAATGTTAATTGGCGCTCCAACAGGTGGTCCATTTGCATCTTTTTCAACAGAAATTAATACTCCAGGATAAATACCAACTAAACCAGCTTGCACTTTTTGACGTAATAACTCACTATCTAAACCTCTTCTATATTTGTATTCACGCATAGAAGCTGTAATTTTTCCTTTGTGAGGCATTTCTGCTGCAGAACCACCATCTGTTTGCGGGTTTCCTGCACCTTCACCAACTTGAGAAATGATACTTTCTATCATAAAATTGTAATCTCCATCCATATAATCATCATCATATAAAATGGTAGCAACCTTTGTTTCTATTTGTTTGGTAATGTTGTTTGTTTTCTCAATATCTGTTCCTTCAGGATATTCTATGTAAACAATAATCTGATTAGGTTTGTTATCTGGAAAAAATTCAACTTTAGTTCTTTGGGTGCTTAAAGACCATCCAAAAGTCATAAAAGCAACAATTAGCAATGCAAATGTGCTAAAGGTTAAAACGTAAGGAGTCCAACCTGATAAAGCTTTTTTTAATTGTCTTTCATACCAAGATTCTAAACGTGGCAATACTTTATTTTGAAAACTATTTGCCCAACCTCTTAAGAATAATCTATAGACCCAAAGCATAATTGCTGTAAAAATCATTAAGGTTCCTAAAGCACTGTAAGTTTCGTCAAGTAAGAAAACAACAATTCCTATTACAGCCATAATACTGGTAAGAATAATAATTTTTTTAACGGGCATATTTTCGTCTTCTACACTCATAAATTGGGAAACCAATACTGAGTTAAAGAAAATAGCAACTAATAAAGATGAACCTAAAACTGTTGATAATGTAATTGGTAATAAAATCATAAAATCGCCCATAATTCCTGGCCAAAGACCTAAAGGAATAAAAGCTGCGACTGTTGTTGCTGTAGAAATGATTATTGGAAACGCAATTTCGCTAATTCCTTTTTTGGCAGCTTCAATTCTGCTCATTCCTTCTTCGTCCATTAATCGATAGACGTTTTCTACGACAACAATTCCATTATCTACCAACATTCCTAGTCCCATAATTAGACCAAAAAGAATCATTGTGTTCATTGTGTAGCCTAGTAGGTTTAAAATCATTAAAGACATAAACATAGACATTGGTATTGCAAAACCAACAAAAACAGCGTTTTTAAATCCTAAGAAAAACATTAAAACAACGACTACTAAAATAACTCCAAAAATGATGTTATTTACCAAATCATCTACTTGACCAATGGTTTTAGGAGATTGATCATTGGCAATAGTAACTTTTAAATCTTTTGGGAAATGATTTGCGTTTGCTTCATCTACAATAATTTGTATTTTATCTGCAGCAGCAACCATATTTTTTCCTGCACGTTTTTTAACATCTAACATAACAACAGCTTCAGCTTGTTTTGTTTCTGTGCTAAACTCTCTTGCGTACGTTGTTTTGTCTTTGTCTTTAAAGGTAACTTTTGCTACATCTTTTAGGTAAATTGGGTTGTTGTTTTCAGACTTAATTACAAAATCTCCTAATTCTTTAGGATCATCAATTTCGCCAATAATTCTAATCGTTCTACGTTGGCCACTTGCAATAAAATTACCTGCAGACATTGTTACATTTCCATTACCAATAGCATTTGTAATATCATTAAAACTGACTTTAGCAGCCATCATTTTATAGACATCTACTGCAACTTCTACTTCTTTGTCTTGCGCTCCTCTAATATCTGCTTTCTTAATTTCTGGTAAATCTTCTATTTCATCTTGCAAATACTCTGCAAATTCTTTGAGTTTGTATACAGGATAATCTCCAGATATATTAATATTTAAGATGGGCATTTCTTCAGACATACTTAAATTAAATACATTAGGTTCTACTTTTGCACCATTAAAAGTAGGCCAATCTTCACCAGAAGTTTGTGTGTCTATTTCATCTTTAATTTTTTGTTTTGCGAGTTCTACAGAGATGTTTTCATCAAACTCGACAATAACCATAGAATAATCTTCTTGAGAAGTAGAAGTTACTTCTACAACATTACTTACCGTTTTTACTTTGTCTTCTAAAGGATCTGTAATTAGTTTTTCTATATCTTCTGCAGTATTACCAGGATATAAAGTGCTAATGTAAATTTTAGTTTCTTTTACCTCCGGAAAATTTTCTCTGGCCATACTAAAATAAGCAGTAATACCATAGAAAAATAACACACCCATTATTACATAAATGGTTGTTTTGTTACCAATTGCCCAAGACGATAATTTAAACTCCTTATCTACTTTCTTTTTTTGTTTTGCCATTATAAATGGGTTTTATTTATTGATAACTTTTACAGTCTGACCATTATTTACACTTCGTGCACCTTCTTCAATAATCTCTGTTCCTACAGGTAAATTTTCTAAAACTTCAATATAGTTTCCTTGTGTTTTACCAGTTTTAATAATCACTTTTTCTGCAGTAGCTTCATTATTATCATTTTTGTTTTTAATAATGTATATAAACTGTTCTCCATTTGAGTTTTCAGAAATAATACTTTGTGGAATTAAAATTGCTTCTGCATCAGTGTAATCATTAATTTGAAGTTTTGCAGTTAAGTTTGGTTTTACATTTCCGCTTTTATTTGCAACAGGCACTTCAATTTTAAAAGATCTATTATTTGGGTTGATAAAGCTACCTACTTGTCTAATAGAACTATTTACAGTTTCTCCTAAAACTGGTAATTCTACTTTAACTTCTTTGTTTTTTGTAATACTTGCAATATATCTTTCTGGCACTTCTGCCTCTACATACATATTGTTTAAGTTTACAATTCTAAAAATTTCGGAACCTTGTCCAGGAGCAATTACAGTTCCTGGCTCTTTTATGATATCATCTACAGTCCCAGAAAAAGGAGCTCTAATAGATGCTTTAGATTGTTGTTTTTTAAGCTGATTTAAAGTATTTTTCTGAGCTTCATAATTGGTTTTAGTTTGTAAAAACTGAATTTCTGAACCAATTTTTTGTTCCCATAAACGTTTCTGACGTTCAAAAGTAGTTTTAGCTAATTGAGTTGTAGCTGTTAATTGAGCTACTTGGTTGCTTAAACCACCATCATCTATAGTTGCTAATAATTGTCCTTTAGAAACTTTTTGACCTTCTTTTACCAAGATTCTTCTTAAAATACCTGGCATTTCTGGATACACCAAAATATTCTGTTTCGTTTTTACACTTCCTTGTATTTCTAAATAATGATTAAAAACTTCAGATTTTGCAGTAAATGTTGTTATTAAGGGAAATTTCTTAACGGTATCTTTTTTAGAAATAGCACTATTTATAGCTTCTAAATTTTTATTTATCGCATCTAAATTGGTGGTAATTTCTTTCTTTTTTGCAGTTAACTCTTTTAAAGTTCCAATTGCAACTAAATCTTCTACAGATGTTGTTTTTTTATCTCCACAAGAGATTAAAACAATTGATAGTACTAATAATAAATATATTTTTCTCATTGCCTGATAATTATTTGATTGGTAAGTTTAATGCGTTTTCTAAAGTTGCTTTTTTAGCAATAACATCTAACATAGATTGGATGTAGTTTTGTTGTTGAGAATACAATTGATTCTGAGCCTGTAACAAATCGAAACTAGAAGAAATACCTTCAAAGAACTTTACTCTTTGTTTTTTTTCTATTCTTTCTGCCAAACCAACATTTTTCTTTGCTGTGTTGTAATTTTCTATACTTAATTGGTAATCACTTTTAGCTTTTGCAGCTTGTAAAGAGAGTTTTTGTTTGGTTTCTTCGAGTCTTAAATCTGCATTATCTAAGGCTATTTTTGCTTGTGCAGTTTTAGATTTTCTACTAAAACTACTAAAAATAGGCACATTTAAACTAACACCTAATAAAGATTGCTGAAACCATTGTTGATTGCTATCAAAAAAATTAAAAGAATCTGAAAAAGCTTGTGTTCCATAATTTACAAAAGCAGATAAACTTGGTAGTGCTTTACTTTGTTCTAATTTCATCATTAAACGTTTGGTTTCAATATCATTTTCAGAAATTCTAAAATCGATATGATTATTTACGTTAAAGTTTTTGGAAATTAAAGCCAAACTAATATTCGTTTCTGCCAAACCATCTAATGAATCTGTTAAAATTAGCGTTGTTTCAATTGGGTTTCCTAAAGATAGATTTAGCATTTGGTATGCAATTGCTTTCATTCTAACAACATTATTTAGTTGGTTTTTTAGATTTCCTAAAGTAATTTCTAATTGTTCTAAATCTTCTTCTTCGTTCAAACCATTCTCGAAGATTTTTTTAGCATCACTGTAATTTTTTTCTAAAATTTTAATGTTGCTTTTTAAGATTGAAATACTTTTTTCTGTCACTAAAACATTTCCATAGGCATTAACTACAGCTTCTCTGGTTAACATTTCTGTTTTTTCTTCAGCTTGTTTAGAAATCTTTAAAAATGTTCTAGAAGCTTGTAAACCCACTAAATAAGAACCATCAAAAAGCAATTGTGTTAAAGTTACTGAAGCGTTTACGTTTTGTTTTGTGCCAAAAACAACAGGAATAAAACCTT
This sequence comes from Polaribacter sp., assembly GCA_045110395.1. Taxonomy (GTDB): domain Bacteria; phylum Bacteroidota; class Bacteroidia; order Flavobacteriales; family Flavobacteriaceae; genus Polaribacter. The sequence continues at coordinate 2,188 of JBGCFX010000239.1, read as the reverse complement.
CAGGAGCAGTTGGTTGTCTGTTGGCTTGTAGATTAAAATAATCTTCTACAGTCTCAACAGTTGAAGATGTATTATCAAAAGCTGCTGCAGGTAATAATGAAACAGGTTGTTTTAAAAAGTTTTGATAATCTATCTTTCCATTAATTTGTGGCAAACCAATTGCAGTTGTTTCCCAAACTTTTTCGTTGGCAGATTTAATGTCGTTTCTTGCTGCTTTTGTATTGTAACTGTTCTCTAAAGCAAAATCAATTGCTTCATTTAGAGATAGTGTCATTGTTTTTTCTTGAGAATTTACAGTGAGTGTAAAAATAAAAAAACAGCATATATATATATACTTTTTCATTTATAATTGGTTGTTTTTTAGTTGATTTTCTAATTCTAATAATCCTTTTTTAGTAGCAATAGCTCTTGTGTGATATACTAAAACTTCTTGTTCTAGTTTTGGTATTTTATGATTGTCTATGGTGTTTTCGTGAATACTAAATACTAATGAGAAATAAAATTGAGTCGCCAAATTTATATTTACATCTTCTCTGTAAAACTTTTCTTCAATACCCTTTTCTATATTCTTTTTTAAACATTCAGAAAAAAGAATCATTTCTTTCTGCATTGTTTTTTCGTGAATTTTAGGGTAGTATTTTTTTAATTGATAAATTGGTGATGAAGAAGCATTCTGAAACATTTCTTTAAATACTTTCTTAATTTCAAAATTTTCTTTTATCGCATTAAATCCTTGATTGGTAATCATTTCTATAATAGAAATACAAGAATCGTGAAGGGTAATTGTAGTTTCTTCAACCAAGCCTTGTTTGTTGCTAAAATACTTATACAAAGTTTTTTTAGAGATACCTAATTCATTGGCAATATCATCCATAGTAACACTCTTAAAACCTAAGTTTAAGAACATTTCTCCAGCCTTTTCTATAATTTTGTCTTTCATAATTCGATTGCAAATGTACGCAAGGAAACTTTAAAAACAAAAAAAGTTTCCAAAGTTTTAATTAATTTTTAACATTTGATTTAAAAAGATACTTTTCTTTACATTATTTTTACAAAAAATTACAATTTTGGACATTTTACATTATCAACAAGATTTTATAAGTTATTTAGAATCAAAAAAATGGGTTAAAGAACCTAAGAATTTATATGAGCCTATAGATTATATTATAAAATTAGGGGGCAAAAGAATGCGACCTATTTTGACTTTAATGGCTGCAGATATTTTTTCTGGTACATATGAAAAAGCAATGCCAGCAGCTTTGGCAGTAGAGGTTTTCCATAACTTTACATTAATTCATGATGATATTATGGATGATGCACCTTTAAGGAGAGGAAAAGAAACTGTACACGAAAAATGGGATATTAATACTGGGATTCTCTCTGGTGATGCAATGCTGATTTTAGCCTATCAATATTTTGAAAACTATGAGCCAAAAGTTTTTCAAAAATTAGCACAATTATTTAGTAAAACTGCCTTAGAGGTTTGTGGTGGTCAGCAATTAGATGTAGATTTTGAAACTAGAAATGATGTTACAATAGATGAATATATAAATATGATTCGTCTTAAAACTTCTGTTTTAGTGGCTGCAGCATTAAAAATGGGAGCCATAGTTGCAGAAACTTCTTATGAAAATGCCAATTTAATTTATGATTTTGGATTAAACTTAGGTTTAGCTTTTCAATTACAAGATGATTATTTAGATACATTTGGTAATCCAGAAACTTTTGGAAAACAAGTTGGAGGAGACATTATAGAGAATAAAAAAACATACCTTTATTTAAAAGCGTTAGAAGTTGCTAACGAACACGAAGTTGGTAAATTAAAATATTTATACAAAAAGAAAAGAAAAGAAAATATAGTGAAAATTGCAGATGTAAAAAGAATTTTTCTACGAAATAATATTCCAGTATTAATTAAAGAGGAAATAGAAAAATATACCCAAAAAGCCTTTAGTACACTATCTGAAATGAAAATTTCTGAAGAAGGAAAAGGGAATCTTAAAAACTTTGGTTTGTGGTTAATGAACAGGTCAGTTTAAGATTTTTGTTTTTTATTGTATCATTTTAAAATAAATAGTATATTTGCACCCAATAATTTTGGTCTCATAGCTCAGTTTGTTAGAGCACCTGACTCATAATCAGGTGGTCCTTGGTTCGAGCCCAATTGGGACCACTTTATTTTTTTACA
>JBGCFX010000238.1:0-11739 GCA_045110395.1 Polaribacter sp. | reverse complement strand
ATAACACCTCTAACATTGTCTCCTTTTCTAAAGAAATCTGAACGAATTTGCTCACTTTTTGGCAATACAATTTCATTACCATCATCATCTAACAAAATAATTGCATTATGACGAATGTGATGCACTTCTGCACTGTATAATTCACCTTCTAAATCTTTAAATTGCTTAAAGATATTTGTACTATCATGCTCGTAAATTTTAGAAATTAAGTTTTGACGTAAAGCCAAAATAGCTCTTCTTCCTAAATCTATTAATTTTACTTCTTCAGAAACATCTTCACCAATTTCAAAATCTGGCTCAATTAATCTTGCTTCTGCTAATTCTATTTCTTCATTATCATCTTCAGAAAAACCATCTGCAACTACAATTCTATTTCTCCAAATCTCTAAATCTCCTTTATCTGGGTTGATAATAATATCAAAATTATCATCAGAACCAAACTTACGTTTTAAGGCAGCTCTAAATACTTCTTCTAAAATAGACATTAGTGTTACTCTGTCTATACTTTTGTTATCTTTAAATTCTGAAAACGAATCAATTAATGCTATATTTTCCATTACATTTTTACTTAAAATACAATCTTCACTTTTGCTTCTTTAATATCTTTATGATCTATTGTTGCTGTTTTACTAACAGTAACTTTTCCTTTACCTATTGGTTTTGGCTCTCTTGCTTTCCAATTTAATACAATTTTATCTTCATCTGCTTCTACTAAAGTACCTTCAAATTCTTCTACAAAGGTTTTAACTTTTAGTATTCTGTTGATGTTTTTAATAAACTGCCTCTTTACTTTTAATGGATGTGCAATATCTGGTGTTGCAACTTCTAAAGAATAATCTTCTTCTTCTCTGTCTAAATTATCATTAACATTTCTGCTAATTCTAATACATTCGCTTAAAGGAACTCCATTATCACCATCTACAGTTACTTGAATTTTGTTATTTACAGATATTTCAAAATCTATCAAATATAACGATTCATTTAGCGCTAATGCTTCTTCTATTAAGTCTCTTACCTTGGTTTGATCCATCTTAAATCTTAAAATAAAGTATAAAAAGAGGGGACGTTTAGTCCCCTTCTTTCCTCCATTTATTATAAATTTCGGTGCAAATATACGAATTGTTTGGGATATAACAAACTAAGTTTCATTCAATTATTTTTTGTAACTTTAGGTACACTGTTATTCACTTTTAAATTTTTGTACGATGAAAAAAATTTTAGTCCCAATAGATTTTTCAAAACCATCTGAATACGCTTCTAAAATGGCTGCAAAAATAGCCAAAAAAACAAAAGCTACTGTGTACCTCATTCATTTAATAGAACTACCAAAGGGAGTTGTAGATATGGGTGCAGGAAGCAGATTTAGTATTCCTGAAAGTATGCTATATCTTAGAAAAGTTAGAGAAAAAGTACTGCAATTTAAAGAAGGTGTTTTTGATAAAAATACGCAAGTAGAGTACTTTATAAAGTTGAATACTCCTTTTGAGGGAATCCAAAAATATGCAGATAAAATTGATGCAGATTTAATTATAATGGGCTCTAAAGGACATTCTGAGTTTGAAGAGTTAATGATTGGCTCTAACACAGAAAAAGTAGTACGAAGCTCTAAAAGACCTGTAATTGTTGTAAAAAAGGAAGCAAAGAAGTTTAAAATGAAAAAATTAGTGTTTGCCTCAAATTTTAAAGAAGAAAACAAAGAAGTGTTTGGGAAATTTGTAGATTTTGCGAATACTTTTAACAGTAAAATTCATTTATTAAAGGTAAATACACCTGCGAATTTTCAAGGAACTTCGGAAACAAAACAAAAAGTAAAAGATTTTACAAAAGATTTTAATTTACAAAAACATAAAATAAATATCTACAGTGACGTTTCTGTAGAAAAAGGCATCTTAAATTTTTCTAAAGATATTAATGCAGATTTGATTGCTTTAAGTACTCATGGCAGAAGTGGTTTATCTCATTTATTTACTGGAAGCGTAACTAAAAATCTTTCTAAAAATGCTTTGAAGCCAATGTTGACTATTAAGGTTTAGTAAATAATTTAGTTTATTTCTAAACTTATTTTCAGATAAATTGGCTAATTACGAATGTAAAACATTTAAACGTTGCATATTCGTTTTAACGTTGTGCAACATTAAAAAAAATCAAGAATGAGAACATATTTAGGAATAATATTATTGACTTTTATCGCTATTTCGTGCAAAGGACAATCTAATTTTAACGCTGAAAGAAATGTTGGTGGACCTTGTCAAGATTGCAAGGCAGTTTTAGATTTTAAGAAATTAAATACTAATCTAAAAGCGATTGATACTTTACCAGGTTTTGAAAATAATGAGCCTAAAGTTAAAATAACTGGAACTGTATTTCAAAAAGATGGAAAAACGCCAGCCGAAAATATTATACTTTATATATATCATACAGACAGAAATGGGGTTTATCAACCAAGTGAAACACCTATTACTTGGGAAAAAACTCACGGACAATATCGTGAATGGTTAAAAACAGGAAAAGATGGAAAATTTACCTTTTACACTTTCAGACCAGCACCATATCCAAAAGTTCAAGAACCTGAACATATTCATATTTATGTAAAAGAACCTAACACCATTCCTTATTATATTGACAGTTATTTTTTTGAAAGCGACCCAAAACTTACATTAGAAAAAAAACAATCTCAAAAAAATAGAGGTGGATCTGGAATTGTAAAACTTGAAAAGAAAGATGGAATTTGGACAGCTAAAAGAAATTTGATTTTAGGCTTGAACATACCAAATTATGAATAAAGCACAAACTGAAGACGTATAAAAAAATTGCTAAATTAGTGTTTAAACAAAACCGCAATTTTTCTTGTGCAACAATGTTAGCTAAAAAAACCTCCAAAAAGGAGGTTTTTCAATATCTAAAAATTCTAATTTTATTACAAAAGATAATCTGTACTAATAAAATTAGACGCTTTTTTATCTAATAATTCTTCTAAAATAGCATTGTTATATTCTGTATCTTTTGATGCAACAAATGTTCTAATTGAGAAAGATCGTAAAGCATCATGCACACTTAATGTACCTACAGCAGAATCTTTTCTACCTGTAAAAGGATACACATCTGGCCCTCTTTGTGCAGCACTATTTAAATTTACTCTACACACCAAATTAACCAAAGTATCTATTAATGGCGCCAACGTTTTTACTTCGCTACCAAAAACACTTACTTGTTGTCCGTAATTAGATTCAGCCATATCATCTAATGGCTCTTGAATATTTTTAAAAGATACAATCGGAATTACTGGTCCAAATTGCTCTTCTTCATAAACACGCATATTTTTAGAAACTGGATACAAAACTGCTGGATAAATATAATTCTCAGTCGTTTCTCCACCTTTTTTATTGATAATTTCTGCACCTTTTTTTGTTGCATCATCAATTAATTCTTGAATATATGCAGGTTTCCCTGGTTCTGGTAAAGGCGTTAATTTTACAGCTTCTTCCCAAGGATTTCCAAATTTTAATGCATCAACTCTTTCTGCAAATCTTTTATTAAATTTATCTACAATATGCTCATGTACATACAATACTTTTAAAGCTGTACATCTTTGGCCGTTAAAAGAAGTAGAACCTGTAATACACTCGTTAATTGCCAAATCTAAATCTGCATCTGGTAAAACAATTCCTGGGTTTTTGGCTTCTAAACCTAATACTAAACGCAATCTATTTTTATAAGGATGATTTGCCTGTATTGCATTTGCAGATTTACTATTTCCAATCAATGCTAAAACATCAACTTTACCAGTTTTCATAATTGGAGTTGCCAAAACACGACCTCTACCATAAATGATATTTACAACTCCTTCAGGAAAACTATTTTGAAAAGCTTCCATTAATGGTGATAATAATAAAACTCCATGTTTTGCAGGTTTAAAAACTGTTGTATTTCCCATTATTAAAGCAGGAATTAACAATGCAAAAGTCTCATTTAAGGGATAATTATAAGGCCCTAAACACAAAACAACTCCTAAAGGTCCACGTCTAACATGCGCATACACTCCACTATTTTTTTGAAATTTTGCAGAATCACGATCCATTTGTTTGTAATCTTCAATCGTATCGTAAATATATTCTACAGTTCTATCGAATTCTTTTTCAGAATCTGGTAACGACTTTCCAATCTCCCACATTAATAACTTTACAACTTCATTTCGTTTGGTTTTCATTTGCTCTGCAAACTCTTCCATACATTCAATTCTGTCTGCAACTCTCATAGTTGGCCACAAACCTTGTCCTTTATCATAAGCTCTGTAAGCAGAGTTTAAAGCTTCTAAACCTTCATCTCCTGTTAAGTTAGGTACTGTTCCCAACAAAGTTGGCTTATATTCTTTAGTTGATGAAATTGTAGAGTACACCTCTGCAAATTCTCCTTTCCATTCTTTTAACTCACCACCTATCAAATAATTCTTTTGATGTGAAAGTGATGTGATTTTATATGCTTCTGGAATTTCCTTAAATTGATTCTTCATATTCTTTATTTGACAAAGAAGTATTCTTCCTTGCTATATTATTTACTCTTCAAAATTAGTTAAAAATACTTTAAAAACTATCCTTTAGTGTCCTAGAAAACGAAAAGGTTTTCGAGATAAATTAAAGAAAAACTACTTTTTTACACCAAAAACTGAAACAAATCTGGTTTATCATTTAGATAGTCGCCATAAAAATTATTTTCTTTCATTCTTTGGATTAAAGGAGCTAAATCTTCTGATGATTTTAACTCTAAACCAACAACAGCTGCACCATTTGTTCTGTTATTTTTCTTGGTATATTCAAAATGTGTAATATCATCATTTGGACCTAAAATTTCAGCTACAAATTCTTTTAAAGCACCTGCTCTTTGTGGGAATTTTACAATAAAATAATGTTTTAAGTTCGCATATAATAGTGCTCGTTCTTTAATTTCTGCAGTTCTTGTAATATCATTATTACTTCCACTTACTACACAAACTACATTTTTCCCTTTAATTTTATCAGCAAATAAATCTAACGCAGCAATACTTAAAGCACCTGCAGGTTCTACCACAATTGCATCTTTATTGTATAAATTTAAAATAGTCTGGCAAATTTTCCCTTCTGGAACTGTAATAACTTCATCTAAATTCTGCTGACAAATGGCAAAGTTTAAGTCGCCTACTTTTTTAACAGCAGCACCATCTACAAAAGGATCTATTTTTTCTAAACTAGTATTTTTTTTATTATTGATGGATGTTAACATTGATGGAGCTCCTTCTGGCTCAACTCCAATAATTTTTGTTTCTGGAGATAAATATTTAAAAACGGTTGATAATCCTGCTGATAATCCTCCCCCTCCAATTGGCACAAAAACATAATCTATTTTTTTATCAGTTTGATTTAAAATTTCTAGGCCAACTGTTGCTTGACCTTCAATAACTTTTTTATCATTAAAAGGATGAATAAACGTTTTATCTTTTGCATCACATTCTAATTTTGCAGCATTAAAAGCGTCGTCAAAAGTATCACCACCAATAACGATTTCAATAAAATCTTCGCCAAACATCTTAACTTGGTTTATTTTCTGATTTGGTGTTGGAGAAGGCATAAAAACAGTTCCTTTTATCTGTAATAATTTACAAGACAGAGCAACACCTTGTGCGTGATTTCCTGCACTTGCACAAACAATTCCTCGTTGTTTTTCATCCGAAGTTAAAGAAGACATTTTATTATATGCACCTCTAATTTTATAAGAACGAACAATTTGTAAATCTTCTCTTTTAAATAAAATAGTTGTCTCTAATTCTTTTGATAGATTAAAGTTTTTATTTAACGGAGTTACAGAGGCAACATTATCTAATTTTTTAGCAGCTGCTTTTATATTTTCTAAAGTCGGAAAATAAATTTGTTTTGTTTGCATCTATCAAATATAAAAATAAAACCTGTCAGTTTTTAAATCTGACAGGCTTCATAAAATTAATCTTTTAATTTAATTATGCAGATTTTATTACTTTCATTGCTGTCATAGAAGCTCTTAATCTTTCTCCTACTTTTTCTACAGGATGATTTCTAATAATTGAATTAATTCGAATTAATTCTTGATTATCAACATCATTAGAATCTGTAAATTTCTTACCAATAACATTTGTATGAGCCGTTTTCATAAAATCAGTTAATAAAGGTTTACAAGCGTGATCGAATAAATAACAACCATATTCTGCAGTATCAGAAATTACACGATTCATTTCTGCCAACTTCATTCTTGCAATTGTGTTTGCAATTAAAGGTGTTTCGTGTAAAGATTCGTAATATGCAGAAGCATCTATAATTCCAGATTCTGTCATTGCTTCAAAAGCCAATTCTACACCAGCTCTAACAAAAGCAACTAATAAAGTTCCGTGATCAAAATATTCTTGTTCAGAAATTTCATCCGAAGTTATTTCTTGTTTTTCAAAAGCAGTTTCTCCTGTTGCTGCTCTCCATTTTAATAAATTAACATCATCATTTGCCCAATCTTCCATCATTGTTTTTGAGAAATGACCAGTCATAATATCATCCATATGTTTTTGGAACAATGGACGCATAATGTCTTTTAATTCTTCAGAAAGTCTGAAAGCTTCCACTTTTGCAGGATTAGACAATCTGTCCATCATATTAGTGATTCCTCCATGTTTTAAAGCTTCAGTAGTCGTTTCCCAACCATATTGAATTAATTTAGCTGCATAACCAGCATCAATTCCTTCTGCTACCATTTTATCAAAAGATAAAATTGCTCCAGTTTGTAACAAACCACATAAAATCGTTTGTTCTCCCATTAAATCTGATTTTACCTCAGCTACAAAAGAAGACTCTAAAACTCCTGCTCTATGACCACCAGTACCAACTGCGTAGGCTTTTGCTTGAGCCCAACCTTTTCCTTCTGGATCATTTACTGGATGAACAGCTGTTAAAGTTGGTACTCCAAATCCTCTTTTATATTCTTCTCTAACTTCAGATCCAGGACATTTTGGTGCCACCATTATTACTGTTAAATCTTCACGAATTTGCATTCCTTCTTCAACAATATTAAAACCATGAGAATATGCTAATGTTGCTCCTTTTTTCATTAAAGGCATTACCGTTTTTACAACATTTGTATGTTGTTTGTCTGGTGTTAAATTGATTACCAAATCTGCATCTGGCAATAATTCTTCATAAGCTCCAACAGTAAAACCGTTAGAAGAAGCATTAATGTAAGACTGTCTTTTTTGATCGATAGCAGCTTGTCTTAAAGTATAAGAAATATCTAAACCAGAATCTCTCATATTTAAACCTTGATTTAAACCTTGGGCACCACAACCCACAATAACAATTTTCTTTCCTTTTAATGCATTTATTCCGTCTTCAAATTCTGAAGCGTCCATAAAACGACATTTTCCTAATTGCTCTAATTTTTGTCTTAATGTTAATGTGTTAAAATAATTTGACATTTTAATTTATTTAGTTGTTGTATATTTCTAATAATGTTGATATTCTCATTTCTTCTTTGGTAACTGCAATTAATCCTGAACGTGTGTATTGCATAATTCCAAAAACACTTAATTGATTATATAATTCCACAATTTCTTCTTTTTTTCCTGATTTTTCTAGCACAAAGAACTCTTTGTTTACAGTTACAATTCTGGAATTACTTTCTTTGATGATATTCTGAATTTGGCGTTCTTCAAAAAGTAATTCAGATTTAATTTTAAATAAACCAGAAATTTGGTAAATAATATCATCTAAATTATGATAATAAGCCTTAATGACTTCTACTTGTTTTTCTATCTGACCAATAATTTTTTTGATATTTACTTCATCCATATTTACAACAACTGTAAATTTAGAAACACCTTCTATTTCTGATGGAGATGTATTTAAACTCTCGATATTGATATGTCTTCTTTGGAAAATTGCTGAAATTCTATTCAACAATCCAATATTATTTTCAGTATAAATAGATACTGTATATAGTTGTTTTTCTTCTGCGCTCATACTATTAAATTCAAGGTTTAAAGTTTAAAGTTTCAAAGTTACTTACTCTTCTCTTTAATCTTTGTTCTTTAGTCTTTCCTCTCTTTTCTTTGTTCTTAATTTTACTCCAATCTTATATCTGAAACACTTGCTCCTGAAGGAATCATTGGAAATACATTATCTTCTTTCTCTACACAAACTTCTAAAAAGTAAGCCTCTTTACTTTCCATCATTTCCTTAACAGCTGGTGCTAATTCTTCACGTTTGGTAACTTTCTTTGCTTTGATATAATAACCTTCTGCAATCGCTACAAAATTTGGGTTTACCATTTCTGTAGATGCATAACGTTTATCAAAAAATAATTGCTGCCATTGACGAACCATTCCTAAGAAATCGTTATTCAACACTACAACTTTTACAGCCGCTTTTTGTTGAAAGATTGTTCCTAATTCTTGAATGGTCATTTGGTAACCTCCATCACCAGAAATAGAAACCACTTCACGTTCTGGAGCTGCCATTTTTGCACCAATTGCTGCTGGCAAACCAAATCCCATAGTTCCTAACCCACCTGAAGTAATATTACTTTTAGACACATTAAAATCTGCATATCTACAAGCAATCATTTGATGCTGACCCACATCACTTACAATAGCAGCTTCACCTTTACTTTGAATGTTGATTTCTTTCAACACTTCAGCCATTGTTAAGCCTTCTTTTGTAGGATATAAATCGTTTTTGATTACTTTTTCGTACTCAATAGCATATAAATCTTTAAATTTTTGATGCCAATCTGTATGAGAATTCTCATTTAATAATGGTAACAACAATTCTAAACTTGCTTTAGCATCACCCAAAACAGCCACATCAGTTTTTACATTTTTATCAATTTCTGCTGGATCAATTTCAAAGTGAATTACTTTGGCTTGTTTGGCATATGTATTTAAACTTCCTGTAACTCTGTCATCAAAACGCATCCCAATTGCAATTAAAACATCACATTCATTGGTTAACATATTTGGTGCATAATTACCATGCATACCAACCATACCAACATTTAATGGATGTGAAGTTGGAATTGCAGAGGCTCCTAAAATTGTCCAAGCAGCAGGAATTCCTGCTTTCTCTACAACTGCTTTAAATTTCTCTTCAGCTTCTCCTAAAATTACTCCTTGACCCCAAACAATTAATGGCTTTTTAGCGGCATTTATAATTTTTGCAGCTTCTTCAACCTTGGTAATATCAGTATCAGGAACTGGCTTATAACTTCTTACATGTGTACATATTTCATATACAAAATCAAACTCTTCAAACTGCGCATCTTTTGTAATATCTACCAAAACTGGTCCTGGTCTACCACTTTTTGCGATGTAAAATGCTTTTGCAATTGCTCCTGGAATTTGAGACGCTTTAGTTACTTGACAATTCCATTTTGTAACTGGCGTAGAAATCCCTACTATATCTGTTTCCTGAAATGCATCAGAACCTAATAAATGCGATGGCACTTGACCAGTAATACAAACCATTGGTGTTGAATCTATCTGTGCATCTGCAATACCAGTAATTAAATTGGTTGCTCCAGGACCAGAAGTAGCCATGGCTACACCTACTTTTCCAGAAATTCTTGCATATCCTTGAGCTGAGTGTGTTGCACCTTGTTCATGACGTGTTAAAACGTGATGAATTTTATCTTGATATTTATACAATTCATCATAAACTGGCATAATTGCTCCTCCTGGATATCCGTATAAAATATCTACTCCTTCTTCAATTAAACATCTAACAATTGCCTCACTACCAGAAATACGTTCTGTAGTTTTGGTAGCTTTTTCTTGTGATTTTATGGTTTGTGTGTCCATATGTTTTCTTTTTAGATTAGAGAAAAAAGACACAAGAATAAAGACTTTCCAATCTTATGTCTTAACATCTTTTTTCTATTCTCTTTTTTCTATTTTCTGATAATTTACAAATCAGTAACACATCCTTTAGATGCTGATGCTACTGTTTTTGCGTATTTATATAAAATTCCTTTTTTGTGCTTTGGTTCTGGAGCAATCCATTTTGCTTTTCTTTCTGCTAATTCTTCATCAGAAATTAAAACATTAATAGAATTATCTTCTGCGCTAATTCTAATTGTATCTCCAGTTTCTAATAAACCAATTGCGCCTCCTGATTGTGCTTCTGGTGTAATATGACCTACCACAAAACCATGCGTTCCTCCAGAAAAACGACCATCTGTAATTAATGCTACAGATTTCCCTAAACCTGCTCCCATAATTAAAGAAGTTGGTTTTAACATTTCTGGCATTCCTGGACCTCCTCTTGGTCCTACATATCTAATGACGACTACATCTCCTTTTTCTACTTCTCCGTTTGAAATTCCCTTATTTGCTGCTTGTTCACCATCGTAAACCACAGCTTTCCCTTCAAACAATAAACCTTCATTTCCTGAAATTTTCGCTACAGCTCCTTCTGTTGCCAAGTTTCCATAAATTATTTGAATATTTCCTGATGATTTTAATGCTTTATCTTTAGGATAAATAACGTCTTGCTCATCAAACTGCATTGCTTCTACATCTGCTAAATTTTCTGCCAATGTTTTTCCTGTAACTGTTAAACAGTCTCCGTGTAAAAATCCTTCTTGCAATAAATATTTCATAATTGCAGGTGTACCACCAACTCCATGAACATCTTCCATTAAGTATTTTCCTGATGGTTTTAAATCAGCAATTAATGGTGTTCTATCTGAAACTGTTTGAAAATCTTCTAAAGTAAATTCAATATCTGCAGCGTGTGCAATTGCTAAAAAGTGTAATACTGCATTTGTAGAACCTCCTAAAGCGTTTACCAAAGCAATTGCATTTTCGATAGATTTTTTAGAAATAATATCTAAAGGTTTTAAATCTAATTCTAACAAGTTTTTAATAGCTCTTGCAGTTCTTTCTGCTTCTGATAATTTATTAGGATTTTCAGCAGGAATTGATGAATTGTAAGGCAATGCAAAACCCATACATTCAATAGCTGAAGCCATTGTATTTGCTGTATACATACCTCCACAAGCACCTGCTCCTGGAATTGCTCTTTTTATAATTTCTCTATATTCTTCTTCTTCAATTTCGCCAGCTACTTTTTGCCCTAAAGCTTCAAAAGCTGAAACAATATTTAATTTTTTTCCTTTGTAATTTCCAGATGCAATTGTTCCTCCATACATCATTATTGAAGGGCGATTTAAACGCAACATAGACATTACAGCTCCAGGCATATTTTTGTCACAACCAACTATAGCAATTAAACCATCGTAACTTTGTGCATTTACGACTGTTTCTATTGAATCTGCAATAATATCTCTTGAAACTAATGAGTAGTTCATACCAGAAGTTCCCATAGAAATTCCGTCTGAAACACCAATTGTATTGAACCCTAAACCTACTAAATCAGCAATTTTACACTCAACTTTTACTTCATCTTTCAACCTATTTAAATGCATATTACAAGGGTTACCATCATAACCTGTACTTGCAATACCCACTTGAGCTTTGCTCATATCTTCATCTGACAAACCAACTGCATACAACATTGCTTGAGATGCTGGTTGAGATTCATCTTGTGTTAATCTTTTGCTGTGTTTATTTAATTCCATTTACTGTTTTGTTCAATTCTTTGACTAAATTATTATATTTCTGTGTTTTTGTTGCATAAAACGCAATACTATTCTTTAAATTCAGGTGTTAAAAAAAACACCTAAAAAACTGTTTAT